>NZ_JAKRVY010000010.1 GCF_023638055.1 Natranaeroarchaeum aerophilus
GTAGGTTCCCTCGTGAAAAACATCCTGCACTCATGCCACCAACTACTGGTGCAATAAGTATCGTTAAAATTACTGATGAGTAAACAGTTACTACGATAGCACCGACCGTGAGTGAAACGAGAAAACCGAGTAGTATCCCAAAAATTGAAGAAAGCACCGTTAGAGTGGGTTCACCTGGTTTAATACCTTCCCAGCCATATGCCATAATATACAATAAAACTCAGAATTAATGTAATTTGTGCAGTGATGTGCATATATTGTCATGCCCCTAGAATAAAGCGAGCCGTTGTGTTGCAGTGATGCTCTATATTGACCGACTTCAGTCCTGTACCGATTGATCGATGATTGCCTCCATAGACAGTCGGAGAATCCGTGAGATTGCTGTCCCGGGCTAGCGTGTATCGAATGAATCGATTACGTCGCTCGTCGAATAGACGTCAACCAGCTCCTGCTCGTCGAAATCGGAATCGTCACTCCAGATGGCCGAATCACAGCCGATCGCACACGTCAGATAAAGTGCGTCGTCAGGGTCGGTATCGCCGATTGCTTCGTCTGCTCTCTCGATAGCCGGATAGAACTCGCTGGCGGGCACAACATCGATGTACTGGAACAGAAGGTCGATGAACTGTGAGACTCGATCTGGTTCCATTCCGGACTTCTCGACGATCAGCTCCTGGTAGTTTTCGATCTCGTCGTGGACGAACGCGGGAGTCAGCAGGTCAGGTTCAAGCGTAACGATGAGCTCCCGCGTTTTCGAATCAGCGATGAGCGCGGAGATGACGACATTGGCGTCGATGACCAGCTTCATTCGTCGTCTCTACGCTGATTCCTCGTCAACGCGCTTGCGCCCACTTTCGTTGATCTTTTGAGCGATTTCTTGCACATCGCTCTCGGTGAGGTCGCTCTCGCTGGTGAGTTCGTCCATCACTTCCAGCGTGTCGACTTTCTCCTGGATAGCCTGCCGGGTGACCTCACTCCAGTTGATTTCCGGGTGGTTTTCCATGCGCTCTTTGAGGTCGTCGTCAACGTTGACGGTGATACTGGGCATATAGACTCCTATGGGAACACAGATTACTGTGTCTTTCGGTGTATCTCAGACCCGCCGGTTTTCGGGGTTGTAATCACCATACAGCGGCGTGTCGGGATGCTGCCCGAACGAAATTCCGGTGCGTTCGTTCGATGGTCGCTCGGGCGTGTGGGTATCACGAGTGTCCGCGTCCGTCCAGGCGTGCCGACCCAGTTCGAGTACCTTTTGCGGTCGTTCTCGGCCGATCGATGACTGATCCCAGCGGAACTGTGACATCCTACAGTGGATCCGAGAGGTACGCCTTCGGAATCGCGTTCCGGGCGGTGACCAGTGGATCGACGACTTGACTGATTTCGAGTCCACCAACGAGGCTGGAGAGCATGTACGCCTCGGTCGTCGAAAGGTCGTGTTCAGTGGCGAGTAGTTCGATCACGTCCCTGTTTGCGAGTTCGCAGGCGGTTTCAATCGTCTCCGCGCTCGCGATCGTCTTCCACGCCTCCGGCGTCTCGACAAGCGGGCGCTCCAGTTGGACATCGGTTTCGACCACGTCGACAGTCAGGTCGATCTCGGTGGCGACCTCGCTACCGGTGCCACACATCTCGCCGTCGGCCATCGCAGCCTTGCAGTCGCCCATCGCAAAGAGTGCACCCTCCTGAAAGACGGGAAAGTACGCAGTGTGTCCGGCTGTCATGTCGGTCGTATCGAGGTTCCCGCCGTGGTCGTGGGGAACGAGTGTGGTGTAGGACTCCTCTGCCGGGGCAACGCCGATCGTCCCGATCACCGGGTCGATCGGGACGTCAATACCCTCGAAGGACAGTCGCCCGTCCTCGATCGGCGTCATCCGGCTTTCGGGCGCTTCGATCCGCGGCTGTCCGTCGAGAAGGCCAAAGCCGTCGATCGTGATGACCCGCCCCGCGGGTTCGACGACGCGAATCTCCTCGATCTCGATTTCGAGCACATCACCTGGGCTTGCACCGTCGACCGCGATCGGTCCCGTAGCGGCGTTGACCTCCTCGGGGATCTCCTCAATAACGTCGGAATCCGCCTGTACGGCACCATCGAGGCTATCCCGTGTTTCGATTGTCAGCTCTGTCCCCGGTTCGACGGTCGCGGTCGGGTCCATCTCCGGTGCAAACTCATAGATCGCACCCTGTTCGTGTGTTACTGACTCGCGTGACATGGTCGATACTGCGGAGCGCAATTACCTAAAACGTATGCCATATCACGGACGGATACCGATCACCGGCCGAGCTCTATCACATCCGCCGCCCGAGCGTCGCGCTGGGCGCGTTCCAGGAGGTCGTCCGGCTCCAGTCGCTGAATCGCGTCGAGAGATCCGTGTGTTTCGGCCTGCTCTGGGGCAAAACGGTTACAACCAGCCGAAATTGTCGCGGTATCAAACGTGTCGATCGCCCGGGCGCGCTCGACGATCTCCTCTTTGTCCACAGTCAGCAGGGGACGGTGAACCGGAAGGTCGACAGACTGGCTCGTCACGCCCATATTTGCGGTCGTCTGGCTCGACTTCTGGCCGATCGCTTCGCCGGTGACGATGCCCACTGCCCCGCCGTCTTTTGCGACGGTTTCCCCGACCTGATACATGTAGCGGCGAAAGGCGAGCATCCGCCCTTCCTCGATAGTCTCGGCGAGGTGAGCGACCGTCTCTCCAGCGTCGACGATTCGGAGGTCAAACGAGTGGTCCGGCGCGTACTTCGCCAGGGTTCGTACCGATTCGATCGCTCGCTCCCGGTGATCGACGCCGCCGTAGTCACCGAGATCGAGATAGACAGGGATGGTCGGAGCCCCACGGCGCATGACCTCGTAGGCGGCGACAGGTGAGTCGATGCCGCCGCTGACCAGCGTAATGAGTGGGTCCTGAGTGCCAATCGGGAGCCCACCCGGACCCTGGCGCTTTTCGATAAATACGAACGCCTCCGCTTTGCGACACTCGACGTAGAACGTCAGGTCGGGGTCGTCGAGGTCGACTTCGGGATCGAACCGCTCGGAGACGGCGTCCCAGATAGCGTTGCCGCCAAACTTGCCGATATCTTCGCTATCGAATGGCGTTGTATTCCCGGCGCGACGAGCCTCGATAGCGAAGCTGCCACCGGTGTAACACGCCGTTGCCGTCCGTACGAGCGCGGATTCGATCGCTGCCCGATCGGCGTCGACGACGAGCGCAGGGCTGGCAGAGACGACACCGAATACGTCGCTTGCAGCCGTTGTCGCCGCTTCGACGTCCTCCTCGGCGACATGGATCAGCGGACGGGTCCATCGGCGCTCGACATCGCCATCGACTCCACGGTCGGCCAGTACAGCCCGGACGTTCTCGACGAGCCGTCGCTCCATGGCGAGTTGCACCTGCCGACTCTTGGTGTTTACCTCGCCGTGACGGAGCAGTACGGTGTCCGCGCCCGGGGGATGCATGCTCCGGAATAGACTACAGCCGAATATACACCCTTTGAAGTCATCCAAACGTGACGGTTCTCGGATTCTTAGGCTCACCAAAACCTTTTTAGATTTAGGCCCGCCTAACAACACTCAATGAGCGCCACGGTCAATCCCGACGAGAGCGAGTCGACGGATAACGAGGTTCCAACTGTCGCAGTCTGTGAGACTACTCCTGGACGCGTTGTCTTTACCGAAGATGGTAACAGCGACGGCTGGATCGCAACTGATCTGACGGTTTCCCTTTCTCGGTAGGACAGCACCACTTCGCCGCTTGCGTGATGTATAGCCAGTGGTGCGACCGCTTCGGAGGCAAGCCGGCCCATCTACCAGTGGATTGACTGTGAGCGAACATTATTTTATGAATCTATAAAACTCTTTTAGAGAGTATGAATCTTTAAGTGTGTAGCCGTCCAACGTGAAGATGTAATGAGCTCACAGAAACACGCCCGTCAGCCCTTCGGAGACATCCACGAGAGCGAAGCCCTTCGGATTCCCGAAGACAAGGCCGAACAACTCGTCGAGGCGCTCAACACCGACCTCGCCGCGACATACGTCCTGTATCACCAGGTCAAAAAGCACCACTGGATCGTCGAAGGTGCGGAGTTCCGCGACCTCCACGTCTACCTCGGCGAAGTCGCGGCCGACCTCGAAGAGGGTGCTGACATCCTCGCAGAACGAGCGCAGGCGCTCGGCGGCGTCCCACTCTCCGGTGGTGCAAACTACGAGGAGCGCGCCCCAGTAACGCCTGAAGACAAGGACGTTTACGACATCCGAACGTCGCTCGAAAACGACCTCGAGATCTTCGGGGACATCACCGAGCAGCTCCGCGAGCACGAACAGCTAGCCCGCAACCTCGGAGACCCCGCCACTGCCGAACTCCTTCGGGGGATCCTGATCGACGTCGAAGAGCACGGCCACCACCTCGAACACTACCTCGAGGACGACACGCTGGTCACTGAGAACTCGATCGAGTAATCGATCCGCTGGTTCGGATCGATCGCCTGTTCTTGGCTTTTTGTATAACCGAAAAACATTACTGACGAACGCACGCAGTCGAACCGTGTACTATGGTGCTGTGTAAGCACCACGGTTCGCCCCCTCTATCGCAAGAGACTATGAACTCCGAGAATACGGTTCTGTGCCTGTCCAGAGACGCCGATGTCGTCGAACGGTTCGCCAGTCCACTTCGCTGGTCGCATCCCCGGATATCCGTCCGTGCGACGACCCGGCTGGACGAAGCGGTTGCCGAGATCAACTCCGGAACTATCGACTGTGTGATTGCCGACCAGATGACGATAGAAACGGAGTCCGAAGTGCTCGGAGCGATCCGGGAGCAGTACCCGTCTGTACCGTTGCTAGTGGTTTCGTCTACCGATCTTGACGGTGACAGCACGGTCTCCGAAGTCGTCGATTTTCTCGACCTTGACGAGGAAAGCGACAAGACAGCCCTCGGCGGGTGGGTTGCAAATGCGGTCGTTCGTGGCTCCGGTTCTGCCGCGCGCCCGGTGGGCACCTCCCCCGAGGACATGGTCCACGACATCAAGCGGCTGCTCGTGGATGCGAGTTCGCCAATGGATATCGAACATGCCGTCTGCAACCAGCTCACTGACGGCGGCAGGTACACATTCGCGTGGGTCGGCGAATACGATGCGGGAGAGCGACAGGTCGTCCCCTGGGTAATGAGCACTGCGCCGGATGGATGGCCAACATCTCGGACGTTCGGCGTCGGCCCGAACGCCCCGGATAACGTACTCAATGAACTCCTCCGGAGACGAAAGTCCCAGATCGTCACTGATATCGACTCCTATCCTGCCAGCCTCCCGTGGCGCTCGGCGGCTCTGGAACAGGACTGTCGCGCCGCTGCGTTCTTCCCGCTGGTCGAGAACGACGACTTGCACGGTGTGCTCGGGGTCTATACCGATTCCAGCGACGGTTTTACCGACATCGAGCTAGACGTCCTCGAAGAGATCGCCGGGACGACCGCCCACGTTCTCGATTCGATTGCTGTCCGGGGGGAGATCGACCAGCAAGAGCGAGTGCTAGAACGATACGAGCGACTGGTCGAAACCGTCGGGGACGGGATGTACGCGCTCGATGCCGGGGGACACTTCATGACGGTCAACAACGGCCTGCTGGAGATGACGGGGTACTCTCGCGAGGGATTGCTCGGCGAACACGTCTCGATACTGCTGGACGACGACGACATCGAACGCCGCCGCAAGACGATCGACCGTCTCGAGGGGACCCACGATCAGGAGAAAGAAGCAATCGAGATCACGATCAACTGCAAGGACGGAACGACCGTTCCCTGCGAGAATCAGATCGCACTATTACCCCGTGGCGACTCTCACCGGGGCACTGTGGGTGTGCTCCGGGATATTACCGAACGTAAAAAGCGCGAACGGGAACTAGAGCGACAGAACGAACGGCTCGAAGCGTTCGCAAGTATCGTCAGCCATGACCTCCGCAATCCCCTCTCCGTTGCCCAGGGCTACGTTGACCTCGCGACAGAGCAGGTCGGCGAACTGGAATCACTCGACAACGTCCGTGCAGGACTTGATCGGATGGAAGATATCATCGGCGACGTACTCGCACTGGCTCGGCACGGACAGACCGTGACCGAGACCGAACAGCTCCAGCTCGACGATGTCGCCAGCGACGCCTGGTCGAACGTCACGACAGAGCAGGCGCGGATCGAAATCGAAACGTCCGAACCGATCGCGGCCGACCGGTCACGACTCCTTCGATCGTTCGAGAACCTGTTCCGGAACAGTATCCAGCACGGGCGAGCGGACGTCACGATCCGTGTCGGCATGCTCTCCGATGTTGGTGGGAGCGTCTCCGGTGATTCCGGTCGATCAGCCGGGTTTTACGTCGAGGACGATGGGCCTGGGATGCCCGAAGAGATCCGAGAGAACGCTTTCGACTCGTCGTTTACGACATCCGACGAGGGGCTCGGAATCGGTCTGTGGGTTGTCAAGGAGGTCGCGTCCGCACACGGCTGGACGGTGAGCGTCGCCGAAAGCGACAGTGGCGGGGCACGCTTCGAGTTCCGGGACGTACGAGCACATCCCGAGTGAGTGCCGGAATCAGCCCCCACAGTTGCATCGTGAAAGCTAGTTCGTCAAAGAACGTGAACTACCCCACCCTACTCAGCCGATGGCACGGTTTCGTTGAGGGTGGGGCTTCCTGTTTCTACGACGCGCTTTACATCCACAACGTCGGAAGACCCCGACGACGTGAACATAGGGAGCGCAGTCTCCACAGGCGTACCTTCGGACTGCCCCAGTCCTAGCTCCTCGAAACCCCGAGAGAGAATATTAATTGCGGCATTTGCGTCTCTATCCATTTCAAAACCACATGCAGGACACGAGTGTTCTCGCACCCAGAGCGGTTTGTCTGATTCGACACCACACGATGCACACTCCTTGGTCGTGCCTGCTGGCTCAACCTCGGCAAAGTGTGTCCCTTCACGCTTGCACTTGTACTCAAGCATCGTGGTGAACGTGTCCCACGATGCCGAAGCAGTGTTTTGACTGTTGCCAGCCGACTCCAGCATCGATTTCACATTCAACTCCTCAACAGTTACCAAATCGTACTCAGTGGCGTAGTAATTCGAGAGTTTATGTAGGACATCATGGCGTTTTCGCCTGACTTGCTGGTGGCACTCGGCTACTTTGAGTCGTTGTTTCTCCCAGTTGTTTGACCCAGTTTGCTTCCGAGAAAGAGACCGCTGTTCGCGCCTGAGACGCTCTTGTTCGTTTCTCAGTCCTAGCGATCCAACAGCACGCCCATCCGTATCGTGGGCGTACTTGAGGATCCCTACGTCGATTCCAACGCAACGGTCAGGGTCTTTCGGTTTTGCTGGCGTCTCTTTTCCTTCGACAGCGAAAGAAGCGTACCACTCGCCAGTACGCTCTTTCTTGATAACGACCTCTTTGACGGTGACATCATCTGGAATTTTACGGTGGTACGTAATTGGAATATCTGCGAGTTTCGAGAGGGAGAGGACAGTCTGGCCGTTCTTCTTGTCGAACTCGAAGCCGGACTGTACATATTTGAAACTCCGAAACTCGTCAGGAGCCTTCCAGTTGAGACTCCCGACGTCATGGCCGTTCTTTTTGAGTGCTGAAAGTGCTTTGATGCTGTCTTCGATTCGCATGACAGCGGCTTGAGACACAGTGGAATATATATCGTTGAGTGCATTCCACCAGTCTTTGAGGTCGGGTAGTTGGTCTCGAACTTGACGCACTCGCTGGTTGAGCGCCCCTGCTGATTTGGGTATTTGCTTGAACTCGTTGAGTGCATGGTTGTAGAGTTGCCGACAGGTATCGCGGTGATAGTCCAGTGTCTCACGCTGGGCTTCAGTCGGATGCAGTCGATACCTGTAGGCGTAGTGCATTGGTTACTCGTTGGGTTCAGATGTTCTGACGATTTTCACGTCTGCACCACGCCAATCTTTGGGAACGAGGATATGTGCACCGTTGCCAGTCGCCTTCACATCACCTTCTAGTACTTCATGGCCTTCGATTTCGTATCTATCTATCACCATAGTTTAAACATTATATCAACATAAAGGTGGCATTTTTTCGACCTGGTAGTGAGAAACAGTTGGTGTTATATAGATGATGACGGCACTGTATCACCGGCCTAATCGCTCGCACCTTGAGGACTGGGGGTAGTGCATATAAACTGCTAAATACGGGACTCGCCTACTTTGTTGTATGTCGACCGGTACCCCACAGGAGGAGAAACACCACGGTGAGGACGTCTGTTCGGTCGTCGACTCGCTCGAACAGATCGGTTCCCAGTGGCGGCTGATCGTTCTCAACGACTTACAGGACGGCGAAAAGCGGTTCAACGAACTCAAACGCTCGACCGGTGCCAGCTCTCGAACGCTCTCCCGAGTGCTCGACGATCTCCAGGAGACGGGCTTCGTGACGCGTCGACTCGAAGAGGACGCCCCTGTCGCGACGTACTACAACCTCACCGAGAAGGGTGCGTCGCTCTGTCCTGTCTTCGACGAGATCGAAGCCTGGGCGGACGAGTGGCTGTAGTCCATCACTGTACTGTCGCGTCCCTGTTTCACTCCCCGTCAGGTGGCTGAATCACGGTTGGGCCATAGTCCCCACAGCCATGACTGTAGATCTCCAGATACGTCCGGTCACGGTCGGACGGTCTGTCTATCGTTTCTCGCGTAATCTCTTCGCTTATCATATACATGTTGACGTGCGTGAGTTCCGTCCCGTGCTCGTCAGCCCACTGCTCGCAGACGTGCTCGGCGAGATAGTGGGGAACATCGTTTCCGTACTGGCCGCCGCGCCGGACGCTGTTCATGTAAAAGCGCTCGCGATAGGTTCCGTGTTGTCGCTGTAGTCGGTCGTACGGGCGGTCGTAGGTTACTTTTCGTGCGTTGTATGCGTCGACGAGATCTCCCTCGGCAGTGCGTGCCGGGAAGACGTAATACCGGTCCTCGGTCCGTGGCTGGGCGAAGATCCCCCAGGCAACCGGCTGGTCAACCCCGGCGCTTTCGGCGACAGTCTCGACGTGCCGGAGCCCCGTGATCCCGTCCAGCCCGTCGACGAGCACGTCATCGATCGTCTCTTCGGTCGGCTGGTGGTCATCAGCTGCAACCGCCGTCCCGATCTGGAACAGAAACGTAATCGAAACCAGCACGATCGTCACGACCACGATACCGATCGTGACGGTGTACACCCCGCTCCGGAGACGCCGTCTCCGGTCGGGCGGGAGGCCGAACCGGTCGAAGTCGCCGATGAGCGGTGATGCCGGAACGAGCGTCGCCAGATCCCGAACAGATGCTACGATCCCGTCGACGTCGACTCGCGCTCGATCGAACAGGGTTCGTACGTGCTGCCAGAAGACCGGTGGGAGAAACAACAACAGTCCAGCGATCGAGACGTATGGGAACGCGCCGATCCGGACCGTCAGCGCAAAGGAAACGTGTCCGGCGACGAACAGGCCCACGAGTGCCAGTCGTCCTCGCCCGACAAGGGCCAGCAGGAGCCACGAGCCGAGCAACATGAGATACCAGACGAAGCCACCGATCCCGAGCAGGGCCGGAACCTCCCGCAGGAGATCCCCCAGCAGGAATGTCACTTCGTCGATGCCGAAGACAAGCGTCGCGGCGGTTCCGCTGACCCACTCCTCGGACAGTGACTTCGTGAGCCCGTTGGTGAAGTAGACATAGACGACCTGTACGAGCACGAGTGCGGTTGCAGCACTCGCCACCGACGCCCGCGGTGTGCGGTCCCGGTGGACGGCATCGATCGACCACCGCTCCCCGAGTGGGAGAAACATCGCCCAGAACAACAGGAAGCGAAACAGCGTATCGGCGTAGCTCAGTACGAGCGGATTGTGATGGTCCAGTGAGACGGCGAAAACGAAAGTGAGCACCGTGGCGAGGCGGGTTTTGTAGCCCACGATCAACTGCAGCGCGATGAGACCCTGAAGGACGAATAGCGCGGCAATCAGCGTCGGATCGGTCGTGAGGTGATAGATCGAGAGCGCGTAGTCCGCCGATAGCTCGCGGGCGAGCGAGCGGGGCACCACGCCGGATTCGGTGTAAAAAAATTCGAAATTGCGGGACCTGAGTAGCAGATCGGCGATAACGAGCAGCCCAGCCAGTATGCGAAACGCCGCGAGCGACCGGCTGTCAACTCGAATACGACGCTCTACGGCAGTCTGTACCCGGGCGAACTGGGAGGGCGAGCCGTCGCGTCCGCGGGACGACATTGATCAACGACACACGGGATCGGATCATATTTGTTACGGAGGCGGGTGTCAGTCGATCCGAACTGGAAGGCTCGACTACAGATCCGCGACGTCTTCGATCGCGTCGGTGAGTTCCTTGATGCTCTCGATGTCGTGTTCGCCCATGTGGCCGATGCGGAACGACTCCTCGCTGAGGTCACCGTAGCCACTGGAGAAGGCCATGTCGTACTGTTCGTTGACCTTGGCCACGGTCTCGGCGACATCGATCCCCTGCGTGTTCTCGATACAGGAGACCGTCTGGGACTCGTATCCCTCTTCGGGGAACATGGCGAAGTGCTCGCGAGCCCACTCGCGGGTGTACTCGGCCATCTCGCGGTGACGCTCGTCGCGGGCTTCGTGGCCTTCATCGAGCATATGTTTCATCTGCTTGCGGTAGGCCAGCATGATCGGGATCGCGGGCGTCGAGTGGGTCTGTCCCTTCCGGTCGTAGTAGTCCAGACAGCGCTGGAAGCCGCCGTACCACGACGCTTCGTCCTTTTCGAGTTCCCGCTCGTAGGCCTCGTCGCTGACAACACAGATCGCAAGTCCCGGCGGCATCGCGAAGGCCTTCTGCGAGGAGGCAAAGAGGACGTCGATGCCGTGTTCGTCGATATCGACGTAGTCACCGCCCAGCGAGGAGACCGCGTCGACGACGAAGTACGTGTCATCGTACTCGTCGACGACGTCGCCGATCTCCTCGATCGGATTCCGGACGCCGGTCGAACTCTCGTTTTTAACGACGGCGACAACGTCGTAGTGCTTGTCGCTGGTTTCGAGCGCCTCGCGGATGTCTTCAGGTTTGACCGCGTTGCCCCACTCGTAATCAATCGTGTCGACGTTCTTGCCCAGTCGCTCGGCAACGTTGGCGTGGCGTTCACTGAAGCTCCCACAGGTCGCCACGAGGATGTTCTCGTCGACCAGATTGAGCGTCGATGCTTCCCAGAACTCCGTCCCCGAGCCGGTGAGGATGATGACGTCGTTGTCGGTGCCGAGGAACTCCTTCGTGTCCTCTACGATGGTCGTGTACAGATCGGTCATCCGATCCATCCGATGGCCGAACATCGGCTGTGCCATCGCGTCGATGACGTCCTCACGCACCTCGGTCGGACCGGGTATGTACAGTTTCTTGTCGGTGTAGTCGTCGCGGTATTCGCGTTTTTCTGTCACAGGAGCCACCTATCTGTATGAGAGTGCCACCCGCGCGGACATGGATGTTATGATCCGCTTCTGTGCATGTGAAATTCGGATCGAGTTCCGATGTTGAGAAAGGAAGCCGCTGTGAACTACCCCACCCTGCTCGCGCTGACGCGCTCGCTGAGGGTGGAGCTTCCTGGTTCCGCGACGCGCTTTTTCACGGACGGTCGGCTTGCGCCGACAGTCCGCGCAGGGAGCGCAGTCTCCGCAGGAGTAGATTTGGAGCGTCCCACTCCTACTCGGTGGTGACGGCGGAATCTGTCTCGACCGTCCTTCTTGTCGGACTCTAAGCCGAGACGATGAGTAGTTGCCATCTCGGTTCCAGCCTTCGGCTGGCACCATTATAAATTCATGGAACAGAGTGCAAGCAACTCTGTGGCGGCGCTGTATCTCCTCCCTACTGCGCTGCTTGTCCGCTACGCGGACTGCGCTGCTCGTTGAGGAAGGGGGGCTTAGCGCCTCAATTCAGCTAACCGATATACCGCAGGTCGTCGTCGCTCGGGACGTTCTGTTGTTGTTCCATCTCCTGGATCTTCCCGATGACTTCCTCCATTTCGTCGGCACGCTCTTCGAGACTGCCGAAGTCGACCTCGAAGCCGAGGACGTCCTGCAGGATTTCCAGAACCGCCTGTGCGCTCTTCGGATCGACGAGATAGCCACTCGTCTCGCCCATCAGACAGGCGGCTTCGTGGCCACGTCGTCCACCGAGGCCGAGCAGCAGGCCGCTCACGCCGACGATACCGCCCGCGGGTTCGGAGTCACGGAACTCGACACCAGCGTCGGTCAGTCGCTCGACGACGTCCTCATTGGATGCCGCGCCGAGCACGTCGTACTCCTCGATCAGTTCGCCGGTCGGAACACCACCGAGTGCGTACACCTCGCTCACGCCGAACTCCTCGGCGATGTCGAGGAACGTGTCAGTGAGTTCGTAGTGGCCCTCGTTGCTCTGTGCCTGATGATCGCCCGAGAGGACGAGGAGATCACGACCCTCCGTCTCGACGGCGTGAAACTCCGCACAGGTGAGCTCTGCGACCCCATCATCACCGACCTCGACCTGTGGCGGGAACTGATCCGAATAGACGCGCCGGACCAGCGTCCCGTCAAGCTCGTCGAGCAGATGCTCGGCCGCGAGCTTCCCGACGTGACCGACCCCCGGAAGCCCCTCGATGAGTACCGGATCCTGTAGCTCGGCGCTCTCGACACGCTCGACATCGACTTCGTTCATACCGCTTACTCGCGGGCGCGTCGCTTAAGTGCGCGTCGGTACTCGCCGTGCGGATCCTCCGGGTTAAAGGGCGCGGGTGCGCTGTTTACCGCGCCGGCCCCGCATTCGGGACAGTTCGAAGAAAGGGTGTACACCGGGCGTTCGTGGGCCTCGCGCCACGCCGAACAGATCCGGATGTCCGATTTCATTACTCGTCGTCGGTGCGGCGTTCGCGATGGAACTCGCCGGTGCCGCCGATCCCCTCGATTGCTTCGATACCGCGGTCGGCACTCGTTTCGAGTTCGCTCTCGGCGGTCTTGTAGTTCGGTGCCTGCACCTTGATGCGGTACTCGGGCGAGCCGACGTAGGTCACTTCGAGGTCGACTTCGTCGGGCACCTCACCGTTTCCTTCGGCGGCTTTCAGCGCCTCTTTGATCGAGTCGACGCCGGTCGGGGTCGGACATTCGAGGTCGACGTAGCCGGTGACGTTGACGTAGGGCACCGAGACGTTCTCGCGAGCCGTCTCGACGAGCGCGTCAAGGTCGTCGTCGTCGAGATCGGTTCCTTCGAGCGCCTCGTGACCGTGGATGGCGGCCTCCTCGAAGCCGTCGTAGAGGCTGCCGAACTCCGCGAGGATCCCGTTGGCGACGCGAGTGTAGGTCTCGTCGTCGACGTCCTCGCCGAAGGCGAGCAGCATCCAGTTATCCGCTTTTTGCTCGTTTTTCCACTCCTGAATCTTCTCGGAGCGCTGGTGGTCGTTGACGTCCTTGATCGAGAGGTCGATCTGCTGGGCATCCTCGTCGACATCAAGGACCTTGCAGACGACCGTCTGTCCCTCGCGGACGTGATCGCGGACGTTCTTGATCCAGCCGGAGGCGACCTCGCTGACGTGTGTCAGGCCGCGTTTGTCGTCGTACTCCTTGAGATCGACGAAGACGCCGAAGTCCTCGATCTCGTCGACCTCGCCGACGACGAGCTCGCCGGACTCTGGCCAGCCGCTAAATTTCATCGTCGATCACCTCGACGCTCACTGCGCCTCGGCAGTACGGTTCTCGACGACGTCGAGGACCTCGCCCTCGAACTCCGCCTTTCCACCGGTGGGCGTGGCGAGCGTGACGCCACAGACCGCACACGAGACCTCCGTGGAGGCCTTGCCGAAGACGACCTGTTCGTTCTCGCAATCCGGACACTTGACTTTGTAGAAATTTCCTGCCATCGTAATCACTCCTGGAACGTCAGGCGACCGGCACGCCAGCCCGGACGGAGGTGGGCTTTGCCGCACTCGCCACAGCGGTATTTGAGGTCTGTCTTCTTGGTGGGCTTGTCGCCACCGGGCACCTTCGAGAACTTGCCGTCGTTCCCGATTCCTTTGTTACGCTTTTCCTGTCGGTCGATCCACTTCATGCCGGTCTGGCGACCGGTACGAACCTTCTCGACTTCGTGTTCGTAGTGCTCGTTGCAGTGCGGGCAGTACGTGTTAAATCGGCGTGGCATTTCCATAGATATCGGCCTCTTGGAGTTTCGTTATCCGCGGGCGCTTAAAACCCGTTTGGTTCGGGACGGCTCACCGCTCGGTCTCGAAGCGCTTAATTGACGGTCGTACGAACGGTTCCGTATGAAGCGTCTCATCATTCGCGGGGATCCCGGGATCCGTCGCAACGCCGTCATCGAGCACGATGGCGAGGAACTGACGCTGTTCCAGATCAACCGCAACGGTGACTGGCACGGCCCCGACGAGGTCCAGCTGTGGTGTGTCGCCGGAACCGAAGACGAGCGCGAGAGCTACGACAAACGCGAGTACATCCCACACTTCCTCGACGTCGACAGACTCGACGCCGGTGAGGTCACCGTCATCGAGCGAGCGGGATAGTTCGGCGTCGAAAATTCGAGCCGGTCTAGTCGCTCTGATGGACCGGGCGATCCGCGAGTCCCTTGAGCAGGTACTCCGCCGAAGCGAGGTTCGTCGCCAGGGCCGTGTCGTGAACGTCACAGATCCGTAGCAGCGCTGAGATGTCCGGTTCGTGGGCCTGCGCGCGTAACGGGTCACGCAGGAAGACGATCCCGTCGAGGATACCCTCGGCGACCTCCGCACCGATCATCATGTCCCCGCCGAGCGGTCCGGACTCCTTACGCTCGACATCAAGGTCAGTTTCTTCCATCAATCGCTTGCCGGTCGTCCCTGTCGCGAGGAGGTCGTACTGCTCCAGCAGTTCCTCGTGTTCCTGTGCGAGGTCGATCATATCTGGTTTCTTATCATCGTGTGCGATCAGCGCTACACGTGTCATACACCTACCTCTCACGGGGAGGGGGTTAGTCGTTTTGCTCGGCAGCCGACGCCGCAGGGAGACGAACGATAACGAGACTCCCTGTTTCGGGCCGCTCGGTATACTGGACTGACCCGCCGAACTCGTCGACGATCCACTGTGTCAGTATCAGCCCGATTCCCTTGCCGTGCCGAAGCTGTGTTGGTGCATCCCGGACTTCCTCGTTGATCATCGACCACTCGTCTTCGGGGATACCAGGACCGGTGTCGGCGATCTCGATCCGCGCAGTATCACCACGGCCGGACACACGAACGTCAACGTGTGGCTGATCGCCCGTGGTATGCTCGATTCCGTTCTCGATTAGCTGTTCGAGGACAATTCCGAGTCGCTCGTCACACTCGGCGACGACCGACTCCTCGATCGCTACGGTCACCGTAGCCGCCGGGTACTCACGCCGGAGCGATCGTGACACCGTTTTCACCACCGGTTCGACATCCAGGGTAGCAGTATCTCTGACCGGGGCGAGAATCAGGTCGACCATCTCCTTTGCTTTTTCACTGGTCGATAGCAGATTATCCGCCGCAGCGTCGATCTGTCCGGCATACTCGATCAGTTCTGGATCAGACACCGAGTCCGCGAGCGTTCCGGCGTAGCCCCGGATCGCGGTCAGGTCGTTTCGAATATTGTGCCGCAGGAGTCGATTGAGAACCCGGAGTAGCTGCTCTCGTTCCTTGAACTCGGTGATATCACGCCCCTCCGGGACCAGAAAGACGACCTCACCACTCTCGTCGGTAATCGGCCTGATCGAAACGTCGATGATGGTATCCTGTCCCTCGGCTCGAACACGGAGCTCGTCCCGGTACCAGTCGCCGGACAGCGCCTGCTCGAAGCCACGGCGAAGCGACCGCTGTGCGTCGTCGGTACAGAGCTCCAGAGCCTCCCACAGCTTCACCCCGATCACCTCGCCCCGGCTCGTGTTAGTGAATTCGAGTCCGGCATCGTTGACCTCGATGAGCGTCCCCCCGGAATCTAGCAGACCCGTGAACTGGTAGGTGTTGTTAAACACCGCCTCGAAGCGTCGCTGCTGTTCCAGCCGACCCGAAATATCACGACCCAGCCCCACGAGTTCCCGCTCTCCCCGATCGCCCTTCGAGAGCGGTGCACTCGTGAATTCGTAGAGGATCTGCTCGCCTGATTTCGTCTTCAGTTGCGCTTTGACCGTCGTTGGGTCTTCGTCTTCGAGGACACTCCGTATTTTCGCCCTGACGGCGTCCCGATCCTCCTTCGCAATGAAATCCTCCGGACGCATCTCTGCAATCTCGTCATCGGAGTAGCCAGTCACACTCCGGAACCGATCGTTCCACCGTGTGAACTGCCCCTCCTCATTCAAGACATAGAGGATATCCGGAAGCGCCTCGAAGATGCTTTTGGTCAGCGCCTTTTCCTCCCGAAGCGACCGCTCGCGTTCACGTCGATCCGTGACGTCCTGAATCGCCCCCCGAACGCGGACCGTCTCACCGTCCTCGACCTGTGGAACACCTCTCGCACGAACCCAGCGCTGTTCGCCGTGATACGTGATAATTCGGAGTTCATGGTCGAACGACTCGCCCTGCACAATGGCACGCTGTACCGCCTCCTGCATCAGCGGCCGATCGTCCTCGTGGTAGAACTCCAGGGCGTCCTCAACAGTCGGTTCGTAGTCCAGGGGAAGGCCGTGGATCCGGTGTACCTGATCGGTCCAGCGGAGGGTTTCGGTACGAGGATCCAGCTCCCACCCGCCTACGTCAGCCATTTCCTGGGTCTGGGCAAACAGATCATTCTGCCGTCGCAGGCGCTGTTCGTACTCCTTGCGCTGGGTTATTTCGACGATGACTCCTTCGAGCGCGACAACGTCGCCGTCCTCGACGATCGGCAGACCACGCTCGAAGACGTGTTTGATCTCACCGCTACTCGTACGGATATCGTAGGTGACGCTGAACTGTGACCGCTCTTCGATTGCGGTCTCGATATCCTCGGTGAGGTTTGTGGACGTGTCTTCCCGAACGAGCTCGCCCCACGTCAGCTCGTGGGCCTCGAATGCTTCCACCGAATACCCGGTGAGTGACTCCACCTGTCCGCGCAAAAACGTCATCTCCCACGGTGGCTGTGGCTCGCACCGGTACGCGAGACCCGGGAGGTTATCGATGAACCGCGTCAGATGTTGTTCCAGTTCATCGGGAGAGTCACTGTCGAACACGATACTCGTCGGAATACGTCACAGGTCAGGTAGTTAAACCCCACGGCGGAGTCGCATGGCTTTTCACTCTCTCCGGGCGATACCAACCCATGAGCGGTGGGGGATCTACTATCGATATACTGCAGGCACGGCTTCGCTCACTGGCATCCGGCGGCCGACTCGTCCGGTTCGCTACTGTCGGCCTCGTCGGTACCACGATCGATTTCGCCGTCCTGATCTCGCTTGTCGAACACTGGGAACTCCCGCTGGAACTCGCCAAGATTATCGCCGTCGAGGCTGCGATCCTCGTCATGTTCGTTCTGAACGACCGCTGGACGTTCTCGCAGTGGGGGAGGGACGGCTACCGGTCGCTGCTGGCACGCCTCGCCACCTCGAACGCCGTTCGTCTCGGCGGACTCACCGTCGCTACTGTCGTGCTCTCCGCACTGGTGCGGGTGTTTGGCGTCCCGTACCTGCTGGCCAACGCCGTGGGTATTGCCTGTGGTTTCGTCGTCAACTTTCTGGCGGAGAGCTACTTTACCTGGAGCGTCCACGAGTGAGGAGAATCCACACAGGGCAGGTGAAACACAACCCTTAACTAGCGGACGGCGGTACGAAGATGTAGCGGGATGGGATAGCCAGGAGATTCCGGCGGGCTCATAACCCGCAGATCGGTAGTTCAAATCTACCTCCCGCTATACTTTTGCCGCGAGCAACTCCGCGAGCGGCAAATATCGAATGGTGTAGATTTGAACTCAAGGACAAGCGAGCCAGTCGAGCGCAGTCCTCATAGTTCAAATCTACCTCCCGCTATACTTTTGCTGCGAGCAATCCCGCGAGCAGCAAATATCGTACGGAGTAGATTTGAAATAGACAACGAGGGAGCACTGCGACCGAAGTTGGCGTAGTTCAAATCTACCTCCCACTTTATTTTCGCCACGAAAGAGCCACCGAATACGAGACCCGACTGTTAACACACTGTCACCAACGATCAACCCCTTTACTACAGTTTTCGAAGCGTACACTACAAATTTTGTAGTAACCTACCCCTCACACCACTCTGTCGACTGTAACCCGGCCTTGCAACCACTCTGCGGCAGCTACAACGTCATCAGCATCCTCGCCGCTCACTTTCAGTCGATTTAGCCCACCAGTGTCCGGATAGCTTCCAACTTGTACATCGAACCGTTCGCGCACGCCCGCGAGAGCGTCGATCATCGAGCCCTCGGGCTGGGGGGTGTACAGCGTCCTCGATGTCACGTCACCGTCGAACTCGTGGGCGACCAGATCGAAGAGCGCCTGCATCTCCGCTGGGACGCCCGGAAAGGCGTAGACGGTCTCTAGCACACAGCCGGGACAGAGTCCTTCGGGGTTGATGATCGCGCGAGCACCGCCAGGGAGCGACGCCCACGCGTCGACGTCAAGATCGAGGTCGTGTTCGGCGACGAGTTCGGGGTTGGCATCGCGGTAGGCCGCGGCGGTTTCGAGGACGTCCTCACGAACTGCCGGATCGACGACCAGATAGCGATCAAACGCGTCGGCGAGGGCGTCCGCAGTGACGTCGTCGTGAGTTCCGCCGAGACCGCCGGTGACTACGACAGCGTCGAACCGGCCGCGCCAGTCGCCGATCGTCCCGGCGATGAGAGTGCGGTCGTCCGGCAGCGTGAGGATCCGGGCGACCGTCGAGCCACGGCCCGTGATCTGTTCGGCGAGCCAGGTAGCGTTCGTGTTCGGCGTGTCGCCTGCCAGCACCTCGTCGCCGACAGTGAGGATCGCGACTTCCATCGGAGGAAAAAGGTGCTCTGTGGACAAAAGCCCACGCTTCGGCCCGAAGAGCAACTAACCAGATACTGTTTCTGAACTAACTATTTCTTTCCAATTGACGAACGGACACTCGGGATGAGACGTTTCGTTGTCGTTCTCGTAGTGCTGGCGGTTGTGGGTAGTCTCGCGGTCGGTCCTGCCGTCGCCACGGCCGAGGAGACCAGGACCGGCGGTACAGTCGTCATCGAGGAAGGGGAGACTGTCGAGGATCTGACCGTCGCCGGTGGAACCGTCGTTATCGACGGGACCGTCGAGGGTGAACTGCAGGTCGTCGGAGGGACCGTAACGATCGACGGCGACGCGGAGAACGTGTCGGTGCTCGGCGGCGATGTCCGAATCACCGGTGACGTAAGTGGCGATCTGCAGGTCATCGGTGGGAACGTCTGGATCGGCGAGACGGCAACCGTCGGTGGATCGCTTTCGATCGCCGCAGGCTCGGTGACGATCGACGGGACGGTTCAGGGAGATGTGGAGGCGGGGTCCGGTACAATCACGCTCGGATCGAGCGCGGTGATCGGCGGCGATCTGACCTACGCTGGCGAACTGGACGTCCAGCCGGGAGCGGAGGTGGAGGGCGAGACGACGCGCGACCCCGGTACGGTGATCGGTCCGGCGGAGTTCCCCGAGGAGCTTGAGTGGGCCATCGCGGCGTACGCGCTGCTGTTGAACATGCTGCTCGGGGCGATACTGCTCGCTCTCGGCCCACGGTTTTCGCTGGCGGTAAGTGATCGGTTCAGGGAGTCCACGCTGTCAAGTGCCGGTGTTGGATTGCTAGCCATCATCGTGGTGCCGGTCCTGCTCGGCCTGCTTGCGTTGAGTATCCTTGGGCTTCCGCTCTCGCTGGTCGGGTTCCTGTTGTTCGCCGTTTTCCTCTGGGTGGCGACAGTCTACGGGAGGTACGCCGTTGGGATGTGGCTGCTTTCGTTTGCGAATATCCGGAGCCGCTGGCTCGGGCTGATCGTCGGATTGCCGCTCGTGGCACTCGTTGCACAAATACCCTATGTCGGGAGTCTGTTCGCGGGGTTAGTCTCACTGATAGGGATCGGGGCGTTGGCACTGGCAGTGAGGGAGCTGAGAACCGATGGGACGGACGTGAGTAGTTGATCAACGGACTATCGGCGCCCGATATCCACGCGCGGATCGAGAAGCGAGTAGGTGAGATCCTGAATAATGCTGCCGACAACCCCAAGCAGAATAACGACCATCGTGTTGCCAAGCACTACAGGAAGGTCACGCTCAGTGAGGGCAATAAAAAACCGCAACCCAAAGCCGTCGATTCCGAACAGCACCTCAATCACGAATACCGAGAGTACCAGCAATGCGACAACTTCAGTAAATAGCATCGAGAAAAGCGGTATCGCAGCGTTCCGGACGATATGCCGTATCACTCGAAGCGGGTGTGCGCCCTTGGCTCTGACCAGTGTAACGAACTCCGCGTTCGTGTATTCCAGTGTATATGCCCGAGAATAGCTGACGTACCCACCGACCAACGCCATCGTAGTGAACAGAACCGGCAACCCGTGGTCGAACAGAAAATCTGGACGATCGATAACGCCCCCCTCAACAAGTGAAACTGCGATCCCCCCAAGCCAGAAACTCGGGAGAGCAAACAGGAGGTACGCCGTCCCACGACCGAGATCCGACAAGGGATGATCGCTCCGGACTCCCGCGTATATCCCGAGTAGACTGCCGATGAGAACCCCCAGAAACACAGCAGGGACGACATACGTCCCTGTACGGAGGACACCGCCCACGACAAACGGAAGAACTGGTTCCCCTGTAGTGAACGAATCGCCCCACTGAAGCGAGATCATGTTTCCCATCCAGTCGATATACTGCTCATGGAGGGGTCGATCATACCCGCGTCCAGCCATGTACTCGTCAATTCGTTGCTGCAGTTCCTCCTCGCTTGTCCCTCCCCAACGCAGCTGACCCTCTAGGCCCTGAGCGACCCAGTCGTCGGTGACGGACATCGCGGCGAAAACCGTCGTCAGAACCATCCACGCGGAAAAGACCCCGACGGCGATTCGTTTCAGGAATAAGCTGAGCAGACTCATATTCTATGCTTGTGTTCTGCAGGTGTCGGTTACCTCCTTGAACGTAGACAGAACATATCGAACCATTCGAAAAGAGCAGTAGTCATGCCAACAAGTGAATGCATAGATAAATAAGTATTCTGGTCACATTGTAGAGGAATAGGCTTATAAATCCTACGACCATTGTCAACTAGAGACACGATGCGCGGCACCGATCGTGATGACCGGTTCGAAAACGTCGACTGGTCGGAGATCACTGCATCAAAGCAGCGGCTTTCAACGGAAAGAGCATTTCTGGTTGTTGGTATACTGGCAGTTTTCGTTGTGTACCTGTCCGATCGGTTCGTCGCGAACGCATATTTGATCGGGACGTGGAATCCCGGGCTCATCGATTGGGCGTTTTTGCTGTCATCTGTCATCGTCGTAGCATACGGCGTAGTGCCGCTTATCAAGCGTCGGCGCGCAGTCCAATCCGAACTTGCGCAGTTGCGATCACGACCGATCGTCTTTGGCGCACTTGGATTTCTCTGTGGCGTTTGTATGCTTGGACTGCTCGGGCCCGGACTCGTGTCGAATCCCGGATTGCGATTTGAGCATGCCTTCCATCCACCTGTTGGGTTTTCAACGGAGATTCCGCGTGTCGAGTGTGTCGGAAGTGTCACAGGTCCGCCGCTGGATAGTAGCTGTCACGGTTCCTGGACGTACCCGCTCGGCACGAACGAACGTGGGTTTGGAATGGGATACCTCTTGATTCGTGGTTCGAGAGTGACAGTATACATACTTGTAATCGCAGTTGCTGCGATTGTCCCACTGGCGGCTGCTATCGGGGCAATCGCCGGGCTTCACGGAGGCATCGTCGACCGGCTACTCATGTCGTACGTCGATCTCCAGCTCTCTATTCCGGCGATCGTCGCATATTTTATTGGGTATACCTATTGGAACCCATCACTGTTGTTGTTAGTGTCAGCGTTCGCAGTGCTCAGTTGGGGCGGAGTGGCACGTCTCGTCAGGAGTGAAGTGCTCCAACGTCGAGAACGCGGACACATTCGTGTTGCACGCAGTCTGGGTGCCTCTAATCGATATATAATAGCTCGCCATATCATTCCGAATATAACGAATACGTTGATTCCGGCCGTATGTCAGCTACTGGCCTTGCTGATCCTATTCGAAGCAGGCATTGCCTTCCTCGGATTCCACCATATCGAGTTGTACTCGTGGGGATCAGTTATCAGTGAATCCGTCAACGCTGAAATAGCGAGTCATCTGCAGACGAGAGCAGAGTATCCCGCGTACAGGATCTGGTGGGTTTCGACGCTACCAGCACTTGCGTTGACAACAACGATACTTTCGCTCAAACTCGTCGGAGATGGACTCAGAGACATTCTGGATCCACGAGGTGGACAATGAAGCGAGAAAACGGAGCAGAAAGTAGGGACGAACGGCCACTACTCACCGTTGAAAATCTTCGAACGACGATTCACACAAAACACAAAACGGTATCTGCCGTAGATGGAATCGACTTTACCGTCGACCGCGGCGAAACGGTCTGTATCGTCGGTGAATCAGGGAGCGGCAAAAGCGTCACATGCGAGTCGCTTACGGGACTTATCAAGCAGCCGCCAGCGGAAATCGTCTCCGGCACTGTGGAGTTTGCAGGTACTGAGATCCTTTCGGCGGATGACGCAACTCGACGGTCACACCGCGGGAGCGATATCGCCCACCTGTTTCAGAACCCCCAGCAGTCGCTTGATCCGGTCTATACTATCGGCGATCAGATCGTCGAGACGATCCGTATCCACGAGCAGGTAGACCGACAAACAGCACGTCTCAGGGGTATCGAACTGCTGCGTCAAGTTGGTATTCCACGAGCAGACAGCCGGATTGATGTCTACCCTCACGAACTCTCCGGCGGGATGGCCCAGCGGGTTGCGCTCGCTATTTCACTTGCCGCAGATCCCACTCTTCTGATTGCTGACGAGCCGACTACTTCTGTGGACGTGACAGTTCAGGCACGATTGATCGAACTCTTTCGCGATCTGACTGACAGCGGAATGGGGTTATTGTTTGTAACACACGACTTGCGGGTAGTTGCTGCGCTCGCAGACCGTGTTCTGGTGATGTTCGGCGGTACCATCGTCGAACGTGGACCCGTCGAGCAGGTCTTTGAGCGTCCAGCCCACCCATACACTCAGGAGTTGTTTCAGAGCTATGGGACCATCGACCATCGAACCTCTCGAACTACGCGTGAGGATATCCCGGCCACAGGCTGTCGATTTCGATCCGAATGCCCCTATGAAATAGAGGCGTGTAGTGAGCGTACACAACCGCCGTCATATCCCGTTGCTGCCGAATCAGACCACGTTGTGTCGTGTGTGTACTACGACGGCGAGCACTCTCCCGCGCCGATACTCGAATCGGGTTCGGCAGTGAATCACCAGACTGACATGAGTAATACCGATGAGTAATCCAGATCACCACACAAAGTCAAACGGAGACGAGCCCCTGATAGTCGTCGAAGACCTCAAGACCCATTACCCGATCACCGAAGGGTGGCTACGACGTGAAACAGGTCGGATCCGTGCCGTGGATGGTGTGAGTTTCACCATCAATCGCGGAGAGGTGTTCGGGTTGGTCGGAGAGTCGGGATGCGGGAAGTCAACGACTGCGGAGTCGATTCTCCGGCTCGAAGAGCCGACCGCTGGAACCGTGCAGTTCGATGGACAAGCAATCACAGAGCTTACTGGCCAAGCGCTCCGTTCGTTTCGTCGACGCGCACAACTCGTCGTGCAAGATCCAAACGAAGCGTTCAGCCCGCGAATGACAATTGGAGAGGCGGTTGCGGAACCGCTTCGTCTCCACGGTATGGATGACGTGAGTCGCCGCCGGCGACTCGTCGAAGATCTGCTCGAACGCGTAGGACTCTCGGGCACTGATGCCGATCGGTATCCACACGAGTTTTCCGGCGGAGAAAAACAGCGTATTTCGATCGCTCGAGCACTGATACTCAACCCGGACCTGATCGTGGCCGACGAACCGACGAGCGCACTGGACAATCGCGTCGAAGCAGACGTACTTTCCCTGTTGGACAATATCCGTCGGGAGTACGGTATCTCGGTGCTGCTCATTAGCCACGATCTCGATATTGTCCGTCGTTTCTGTGATCGCCTCGCGGTAATGTACCTCGGGGAAATCGTCGAGAAGGGACCAGTCGACACGGTACTCGGTTCACCAGCACACCCGTATACCCGCGTATTGCTCGAATCGGTTCCGAGTCTCGACCCGAGCGACCAAACACTTGCCCGACCGCTCACTAACACGGTACCCGACCCATCAGACCCCCCCAAAGGGTGTCGGTTCCACCCTCGCTGCCCAGAGATTATCCCGCCCGAACACGTCACTCTCGACCGGGATTGTTGGCGATCTGTTGCGGAGTTCCACTTCACGCTGCAAATGGGGGAGTTACCAGAGACGGTTACTGAAGGGAACGGTGATGCAGCGGCCGTCCGCAAGGCGTTCGACCTACCGCAGCCGCTGTCCGATGACCGGGCCGAAACGGCAATCGAAACCGCAAGCAACGCAGTTGCCGATGGAAATACGGAACGCGCGAACAGCGTGCTGAAAGAAGCGTTCCCGACTGTTTGCGAACGGGAGGTTCCTCCTGAAAATTCTGTGGACGGCAAGCTGGCAAAATGCCACCTCCACAACGAGGGCTCCGACAACGATCTACTCTGATCTCAAATGAGGGGATCGCCCGGGGTACTGTGAACTCCATCAGTCGTACGACGCTTTCGTATCTCCAACCACATTGAAAACACGAGCGTCCGAAAACAGTTAATTTCCGCCGGAACAATCGTCTGGTATGTCGAGCCGGATTTCTTCACTACAGGACATGATCCTGCGTGAGGAGTATACTGGGGAGAACCGCTGTGTGCCCTGTACAATAGTCAACCTTCTCATCGCTGTGGGTCTCTCGATGATCGCAGGATGGATTCAGGTCGAACTGGGTGTAGCCGTCTTGGTCGGCTCAATACTACTGATATATTTCCGTGGGTATCTCGTCCCGGGAACACCTACATTGACGAAACGATATCTTCCAAACCGGGTCCTGGCGGCTTTCGACAAAGGCCCTGAAAGCCACGATGAGACGGAGTGGGAGACGCTGGAGAAACTCGAAGCCTATCGGGAGAACAGGGTAGATGCAGAATCGTTTCTCCAAGAGATCGGTGCAATCGAACCCTGCAATATGGACACGGAGGTATGTTTTACCTCCAACTTCAACGAACGCCTTTGGGAAGAACTGGACACGCTCAAAACGGAAAACACTGAAACGGACCCCGCGGAAGGGAACAAACAACTCGAGACTGGACTATCCGAGGGTACATTCACCATCGAGATAGAAACGATCAGTGCGATATACGATACCTCACCGTCATCAATCCGTGTCGAAGAGCGAGACTATCCGGCTGTTCGGGCCGGGCGACGGATCCGAAAGTGGCCCTCGGAAGAAGCACTTGCGATTGATGCCGCCCTCTATCGTGCGTTGGAAACGCTGAGTCCCCGTTGGGATCAGGTACCACTGAAACAGCGCGTCGAAATCCTTCGGGAGTTGCGAGGGCTCGTTCGGCAGTGTCCCGGTTGTGGCGGAGCGGTCGGCGCAGACGAGTCTGTTGTGGAATCCTGTTGTGCGACCTACGATGTTGTGGCTGTACAGTGTCTGGATTGTGGGGCACATCTGCTTGAAAAGGACCCGGAAAAGAGCGACGAGGGTGATGGCGGATTCAACCCATAGCTACGGACGAACGATCTTGACAGTCGTCTCGTCGTAAAGTCCCTTATTTTTGGCCCCATCGATATTGATGCCAGCACCTATCGTATGCTCCCCGACCGCTGCTGGTTCCCATTCGGACCGGCTGATTCTGATCATTCCGTCCCACTGCCGATACTGTGTCCGTCGCTCCCCGCGGCTAAACCGGAACCCACGCTCCTCGTCCGGTGGGTTTCCAATCTCGACGTGGGATGCATCGGTTAATCCATCGACCTCCCAGATCCATGGGATCGGTGATCGAACTGGCAGAGTGACAGGAATCGGAAGCTTGTTTTTCATTGTAACTGCAAACGAGATCTGTTCGTCCGTTGTAAACTCGTCCCGCGGCGTGTCGACGGAGACGCTAATCGCCCAGTTTCGTATTCGATGAGGAACGAGCAGCCGACTGAGATAGGTCGAGGGAATGGTCCGCATCGCCTGTGGCTCATCGTTGGTATCCCGTTCGTTGGGCTGGAACGGCTCTTCGTTGTTACGGTCGATCGCCCCTGATTCGTAGATACGCCGCATTAGTCCGTCTCAAGACGTGAAGACGCAAAAATTATTCGGCAAACTCTAGTCGTCCGCGACTGCATCGTCTGCAATCCCTTCGGACTCGTATTCCACGTCGTATAGATGACATGAGATTTCGTGAGAGGGCGTATACTCCATCAGTTCCGGTTCCCGTTGCTCACATGGTGAGACGAATACATCGTCAAGGTAGGTTTTGGCACCATCCAGTCCTTCCGTTTCGAGCCTCTCGATGAGTTCTTGGAACGCCGCTTCAGCGTTCCCGTCACCTACCGGTTCGGGAAGATCGAACTCGCTTCGCACCAGTTGATCAAGCTCATCGGTGTCGAGTTGTGTTGGATCAAGCTCACCGATGTCTTCGTCTTCGGTCTCGCTAAGCGAAAGTATCGCATTCGCAGATTTAGCTCCAAGAGCCCGTTGCTTGAGAGAGGTGAGCGCTCGCCAGACCTCTTGGTCGAGATCGTATTCCGGCGGTTGTATAATGCGCGGGCAACGGGTATGGAATCGACAACCCGATGGAGGATTGATCGGGGACGGCGGCGATCCTGGCAACAGAATCTGATCGCCCTCCCAGAGCGGATCCGGTTCGGGAATTGCAGACAATAGTGCCTCCGTGTACGGGTGGTACGGTGGCGCATACACGTCTTCAGTCGATCCGACCTCGGCAAACTTACCGAGGTACATTACTGCTACCCGGTCCGAGATATGCTCGACGACACTCAGGTCATGGGCGATGAACAGGTACGCCAGATCGAACCGCTCTTGTAAGTCCTCCAGGAGATTGAGGATTTGCGCCTGCACTGATACGTCGAGCGCGCTCACGGGTTCGTCACAAATGATGACATCCGGGTCGACAGCAAGTGCTCGAGCAATACCGATTCGTTGCTTTTGTCCGCCGGAAAACTCGTGGGGGTAGCGGTTCGCGTGGCTCGGGTTCAGTCCGACTTCGTCCAGTAGTTCGTGGATGCGCTCAGTTCGTTCCGCGCCATCCGCGATATTGTGTATTTTCAATGGTTCGCCGATGATATCACCGACAGTCATCCGGGGGTTCAAACTCGAGTACGGATCCTGAAAGATGTACTGGATGTCCTTCCGCATCTCCCTGAGTCTGCCTCGGGAGAGCTGTGTGATATCCTCACCCCGAAACTGCACTTCACCACTATCCGGCTCGACCGTATCGTCATCCTCGCCAGCCGTGTCGAACATCACTTCATCACTATCTGGATCAACCACGTCGTCTTCGTCCTCATCAACCGTGTCGAACAGCACTTCACCACTGTCCGGCTCAACCAGTCGAACCAGGGCCTGTCCAAGCGTCGACTTCCCACAGCCACTCTCGCCGACAACACCGAGTGTTTCACCGGGATATAGCTCGAAACTTACGTCGTCGACTGCTTTAACTTTCTGGGATTTGCCGAGGAGTCCCTCGATGAACCCTTCGCTGGTATCGTAGTATTTTTTCAGATTGTTCACCGTAAGCAGCGGCTCGTCTCTAGTACTCATGGTTAGATTCTACTGGCGTCGTATCTGTTGGTGCACCCGATTCGTCGATGACGACCTCAAATCCGAGTTCAGTTCGTAGATCACCGGAGTAGGCGAGACACGAGGCCGACCGTTCGTTGGGATCAGTGACTATATCTCCTGACTCGGGGTTCAGTAACTGCGGTTCCTTCCGAGCACAGGCCTCTTCTGCGTACGGGCACCGAGGATGGAAGCTACAGCCGGAGGGGAGCTCTACGAGATCAGGCATCGTCCCTGGGATCGTCTGGAGCCGGTCGCTGTCATCACCGATCCGTGGGATCGAACTCATCAGTCCTGCCGTATACGGGTGTTTTGGCTCGTAATACAACTGTTCGACTGATGCCTTCTCGACAGGCTTCCCAGCATACATTACCATTACCCTATCGCACAGTTCTGCGATGACACCGAGATCGTGGGTGATGAACTGGACCGCCGTGTCGAAATCATCCGCAAGCTCGCGGATCAAATCCAGTATCTTTGTTTCGATTGTGACGTCCAGCGCGGTCGTGGGCTCGTCACAGATGAGCAGGTCCGGATCACACGACAGCGACATCGCGATGACTGCTCGTTGTTGCATCCCACCCGAGAACTCGTGTGGATAGTCGGAGTACCGTGTTTCTGCCTCCGGAATCCCGACTCTATCGAGAAGCCGGATCGCTCGTTCTTTGGCTTCCGCCTCGCTATAATCTAGGTGATGTCTAATCGTCTCGGAAATCTGCTCGCCAACCGTATACACCGGGTTGAGTGCGGTCTGAGCGTCCTGAAAGATCATCGCGATATGATTCCCCCGGAGTCGTCTAACGGCACTCTCCGGAGCGAGCATCAACTCCAGATACTGACGATCCCCATCGACGACGATGAAGGCGTCCTCGTCGACGATACCGAGCTCGGTGGCGTAGCCGAATCCCACGATGTCGTCAATCGTGAGATCGTTTTGTCTCGCCATTTCGGTCGGTGATTCGTATCGGGCACCCGTGAGATCAGCGGCAGGTCCGTCAAGCGCCTCGATACGTTCTGCAATCGAGGTCAGGTCGTGATCATGACGGAGTGTTTCGAGATCAATTACGTAGTCGTGCGCTCCCGACAACGTTTCGATACCGTAGTACTCCTGGAAGGATTCGACAATGCTCGAATCCGTGATTTTGATACTGCCGCCCTCTATCTGTCCCGGGTCCTCGATGAGTCGCATCAACGACAGGGCAGTGACGCTTTTTCCAGCCCCGCTCTCTCCGACGACACCGAATTTCTCTCCCCGTTCTACCGTGTAGGAGATGTTGTCTACAGCCGTCACCGTGCCGTCTCCGGTATAAAACCGGACTGTGAGGTTATTGACCTCCAGTAGAGCCATTACTGTGCACCCCCGTGAGTGACACCGCTCTCCTGGGCGTCGAGCGCGTCGTTGATGCCGTCACCGATCATGTTCATCGACATCACGAACAGGAAGATCGCACCACCAGGGAATATTGTTGCGTGCCACGGGATCCGGCCGCCCGGACCCTGAATCAGCGTCTCACGCGTTTGGTCGAGCATAGTACCCCACTCTGCCGAGCCCGGGGGCATACCGAGTCCGAGGAACCCAAGTGCTGCGACGCCGATAACGACTGTTCCGATGTTGAGCGTCGCGACGACGATCACCTCGGACATGGCGTTCGGGAGCACGTGACGTAGTACGACCGAACGGTCGCGCGCACCGAGCGCCTTTGCTGCCTTGACATACTCCATCTCCTTGATTTTGAGCACCTCACCGCGCATGATGCGAGCGTAACCGATCCATCCGGCAAGTGAGAACGCCGCGACGAGCTGCCAGTAGCCGCCACCGAACAGCGTAACGATGATCGCTGCCAGAACGAGACCAGGGAATGCGTACAGCGTGTCGACGATTCGCATCAGCACTTCGTCGACCCAGCCACCGTAGTAGCCGGAGACGCTCCCATAGATCATCCCGAAGATTGCCGTCAGTGCCACTACGACGAAGCCGATCGATATGCTGTAGCGGCCGCCATAGATGACTCTTGAGAACATATCACGGCCGCGACCATCGACGCCAAACCAGTACGCCGCCGACGGCCAGTCGTAATTACTGACCGACGAGTCCACGCTAAGATACAGAATCGTCGTGGGTTCGTGCGGGGCGAGTGCGAACGGTTGCACAGTATATCCGAGTGCGGTGATGGGGCGAGCAAAGATTGCGAGAAGGCTGAGGAACGAAACCACAGCGAGACCGAGCAACGCCGATCGGTTGCGTTTGAACCGACGGAATGCACGAACCCATCGACCCTCTGTCTCAGATGCTGTATCCGGCACCCAGTCGGAGACGGGATCTCGTTCTTCGACCGTCGCAGGATTGAACCCGGCGACTCTGATTCGTCCACGTTGCGTGTGCGTCTGTCTAGTCATATCTGATCCTTGGATCCAAGACCGCGTACAGTATATCTGCGACGAGATTCGCGATGATGATTGCTGTTCCAGTAACCAACGTTACCGCCATTATCATGTCGATTTCGTGACCTTGCAACGCTTCGATGAACTCCCGCCCCAGTCCAGGCCAGTTGAACACGTACTCGACGACGACAGATCCGCTAATGATACTCGCAGTCAGGAGCGCGGCGAGCGTTACAACTGAGATCAGCGAGTTACGCAGGACGTGTTTCAGTACAATCGTTCGTTCCGGCAGTCCTTTCGCCCTGGCGGCTGTAACGTACTCCTTGTTTAGCTCCTCGGCCATCGACGTGCGCATCACGCGCATCAATGCCGCCGCTGAGGCAGTCCCGATAGTGATCCCTGGCAGGATGAGATAGTACAACATATCGGTACTGAGCAGCGGTTGTCGAGATGGCGGAGTGACGGACCACCAATCCAGATAGAGCGCAAATACGAGGATGAGCATCAGCCCGAGCCAGAAGTTGGGAATCGAGATGCCCGAAAGGGCGAAGATCCGGCTGACCGAATCGCCCAGCTGATCCTTGTTGACTGCCGCGTAAATCCCCGACGGAATGGCAATAACGAGAGCAAATACCCAGCCGAAAATGCCGAGCAGGATCGTTTCGGGGAGCCGCATCCAGACGATCGAACCCACATCACGACCCGAACTGTACATCTGACCGAAGTCTCCCACAGCCAGGTTTGCAAGCCAGTTCAGGTACTGTTCGTGGAGTGGATCGTTCAACCCGTAGCGTTCTCGAATCGCGGTCTCCTCCGCCGCAGTGATATCGGGGTTCAACCCCACCATCTGTTGAACGGGATCACCCGGAGTCCAGTGAACGAGGGCGAAAGTAATGACTGATACACCAAACAGTATTGGGAAGACGAGCAACACTCGTTTCGCTATGAATCGTCTGAGGCTCATATTGAAAAATATCTCACGCGAAGATCAGCGAACTGGATCCGCTGTTACGCTTCGAACCAGGCCACGCGCTCGTCGGCTGGCGCGTACAGTGCGTAACTGAGGTAATCCTCATGGAACGGCCACTGTGCCCAGTTCGAGAGGTCGGCTGTGAGAACCGACTCCTGAACGCCAAAGTGGGTGACCGCACTGCCAGCGTACTCTTCCAGATCACGGAAGAGTTCGTCGTATCGCTCACGACGCAGGTCCACGTCCTCGGCAACCTCTGCGCCGTATCGGGCGTTGTCGAGCGCCTCGTCGATCCAGTCCTCACTGATACCTGCCAGGTTACAACACTGGCCGACGTTGCTACTGTGGTGTAGCGCATCACAGAAGCTGTGCGGATTGAATGTACCCGAGAGTCCAACACCGGCAATATGACCGCGTTCACCGTACTCAGGGTCGAGAACGCGACCGAGGTAGGTCGTCCACTCGTACGTCTCGACAGTCGTCTCGAACAGCCCGGTTTCCTGCATCGATTCCGCAATCAGCTCGACCATGGCAACCCGATCGTCGTTGTCGACGTTGGTTTCGAGTTGGACCTCTAGCGGTGCCTCGATACCGTAGTCGTCGAAGACTTCCTGGACCATTTCGGAAGCCTCCTCCGGGTCGTACTCGTTGTAATGACGGACATCGTCTTCGAGAGCCGCTGCATCCGCTGTCCCTGCTCCCTGTGCGAGTTCTGGGATCATCGTGAACGCTGGGCGGGCCCAACCGTCGAAGATGTTCTCGACGATTAGGTCTCTCGGGACCAGTTTGTTGAACGCCTGACGAAGTCGCTGGTCATCCCATGGTTCCACGTTCACGGGTGGCTGAAGATACGTGTATCCACCTGTTTCTACGGCTGTGACAGTAAACTCGTCGTCAGCATCGAAATCGTTGAGCGTGGCCGATGCGAGGCCGGTCGTGACGTCAATCTCGTCGTCCTGAAGCGCACCGGATCGGGTCGCATCGTCGGGGATAATCTCCAGCGAAACCTCGTCGATCACCGGTCCATCGGGGTACGCTTCCGGCCCGTCGAACCAGTCGATTGAATCGACACCCATCTCTTCGACCCAGTAGCTGTCGGACTTCTCGTAGTCGACGTACTGCTCGTCCTCCATCTCGACAAACTCGTAGGGGCCAGTACCGATCGGGTCGTTACCTTGACGAGGATCGAGTTCGCCGTTTGGAAGCTCCGCCTGCTCAACTGTGTACACGTACAGCGGTGGTAGCTCCCGTTCGGCCTCCGCATCCGGAACTTGAGCGTAAATATCAACCGTGTACTCGTCGATCTCCTCGTAGTACAACGTCGAGTCGAAATACTGTGCGTCGACGTCGGACAACTGGATCCGATCGTACGATGCGACGACGTTCTCTGCAGTGACCTCCTCACCGTTGTGGAACTCGACACCTTCTCGGAGGTGATACCGGATGTGCACGCCATACGTACCGTCCTCAACGGCGTCAGCGGCATCCTCGAAGAGCAGCGTTCGTACCTCATCGCCCTCCTCGGGAGCAAGGTCTTGTGGGTGACGGACGACCTCTTGCTGACCATCCGTATCGACGACCCCTTCCTCGCCAGCCGTTATCGTCCGCATGTACGGCTCGTAATCCGTTCCGTCGACCGCGACGTCCTGGGCGTCAACTACCTCCCAGTCCTCGGCGAGCCACGGATAGAGGTTCCCCTCGTTATCGGTCGTCGCTAGCGATTCGAAGATGAGCGACTGTGAGAGCGTGGACGTCGTGTCATTACTATACGGTGGGTCGAACGAGTCAACGTTCGATCCAACGCCGGCTCGAAGATGCCCTCCCTCCTGAAGATCCTCGAGTTCGCCCGGATCCTCGGTCGCCGTTCCGTTTTCATCGCCGTTCTCTTCTCCGTTCTCCTCTTCATCGCCACCAAAGCAACCAGCCAAACCGACGGCTGCTCCTGTGCCGACTATTCCTAGAAGCTTTCGTCGAGTGCTTTCTAGGTTGACTAACTCGCTACCACGAGACATACAACCACATCCACATTCCCTACATAAAAAACTATCGTCGATTGACACTCTTTCTTGGAAATCGGAACAGAGAGACGGATATAACTACAGCAATTAAACCTTTGTTCCGTTATTACCGTTTTTCGCAAGGCCGTCAATCTCGTGCTCTGTTTCAATGTTTCGAAGCATCTCTGCGACTGTCGGCTCAGCAAGGTCGAGTTCAGCGGCGATCGCTTCGTGGTCGTACTCAAAGGTTTTCGCGAGAGTGAACACTTCCGCTTCCATCGTATCGAGATCGGTGTTCGCTGTGAGATCTGCAACGATCTGCTCTTTATCATACCGCCCTTCGACCGTCGTGAGACAGCGCTCAACCTCACGCTCTTCCATATCGAGTTCCGCGGCTACCCTCTCGCGATCGTACACAAGTCCCGAAAAGAGAACGACGACACGAGCCTCCTGTTCTGACAGCTGAGTTCCGTGCTGGATTTTGGCCGAGAGTGTCTGCAGTGACGTAGGTTCCAGTTTGGTAAGAACCAGTCCTTGGCCGTTCGAACTGATATTAGACAGGTCGATTTCCCGCGACTCGACCTCGTTTTCTTTGATCATGCTCCAACCCAACAACTGTTCAGGGATCAAGACGAACTGATCGTCGAGCCGCCCAAACCGCTTGTCGGGTTCGCCAACTGCAGCAGCTACCTCCCCGTATCGCAGCACCTGGTCCTCCCCAAATTCGTGCTCAGTCTGTTCACGTGTGTCCTCAGTCATAGATACTCTCTATATTACGCTTGTACTTCTGATATTCCGAGGCACCTCGTACTAGTTGTGTCATAAATGAATACATGAAACGTGTTGAACTTGATAACGCATAGGTCCTTTGCCGGAGAAGACACTGCGTGGTGAACGAACAATCAGTCGTCCCCGTTCTCGTCGACGATGACAACCTCTCCGTCAACCACGTCGACGTTGATCAGCGTCTTCGCGTCGTACTCGGTGCCTTCGAGCGCGTTCTCGCCGCCTACCTTCTTGATGACGGCAACGACGTCGATGACGTCCGCACCGATGTCTTCGAGCGAGCCGAGGATAGCCTTCAGCGTCCCACCGGTCGAGAGCACGTCGTCGAGCACCAGCACGCGGTCGCCCTCGTAGACGTCGTTGATGTACATCTCGGATTCGGAGTAGCCGGTTTCCTGAAAGAGCGCGACCTCACCGTCGAGCCCGTACTGGCGCTTGCGGATGACAACCAGCGGGATATCGGTCATCAAGGAGACCGCCGTGGAGATGTGGATCCCCATCGCGGCGGGCGTAACGATCTTGTCGACATCTTCGAGATCCGCCTTGCGGATGATCCGAATGACGATCTCCCGGAGGAGTTCGGGTTCGAGCATCGGGACGCCGTCGCTGATGGGGTGGACAAAGTAATGATAGCCGTTTTTTTCGATGATCGGCGCGTCGAGGAGCGACCGCTTCAACTGGTCCATGTTGGGACTACTGCACGCGGCAGGTAAAGATGACGGAAACAGTTCGGTCCGATCGATCGTTCACGGTCGTTTCGACTTTGGCGCGGGGTTTACACCCGTCGAGCACGTACAGAGATGTAATGAGTTCCTCCATAGAACCATCGCACGAACCACCCGACAACCGATCCAAACGAGTACTGATCTGTCCGATCTGTGATCACGAAAGCGCCGTCGACGGCGACTGGTTGAGCGAGCAGCGCCATGGCGCAGAACTCCGGAGCTGTCCCAGTTGTGACGCAGTGATCGAACGCCGACCGTCCTTCGAGCGCACTGAACGTGCGGTCAACGAACATCACTCGGCCGAATCGTAATCCATTGGAGGGCGAGTTTGCGAGAGGCGAGCTCTCTCACACGACTCGTCGACCTCCGCACGCCCGCGGGGTCTTGTATTCTGTGCGGTGTAGACGTCCAGACGCTCGCTCATGCATCCACTGAAGACCACTCGTGGAGTCGACAAACACGGTGTCGAGAGCAATCGCTATTCGGACACCTGATTCGGCGGAGAGAAAAGAGAAACTACTGAATGTGGCCTTCGCGGCGCAGCTGGTCCGCGGCCTGACCGTCGTAGCGCCACTCGATGTTGGCCTTTTCGTCCTGCCAGTCCCATGGCTCGGCGAGGACGACGTCGTCCTCGTTGATCCATGTCCGGTATTTCATGCGCCCGGGAATTCGGCCGAGCCGCTCCTCGCCGTCAGCACAGCGGAGTCGTACGTGGTTGCCACCGAGGTGTTCGGTGACGACTGCAAATACCTCATTGTCGTCGGGCATTCGAAGGTTTCGACGCCCAGATTCTTCGCTCACACCATACCTACGGCCGAACTACGTTTAAAGGATTTGATGCACGTGGTAGCGTGGAACACGACTGACTACTCCCCCACGAACTCGACTTCGTGCGTGGCGAGTGCGGCAGTGCTGTCGGTCGATGAACTGGCCCAGAGCACCTCGACACCGGTACCAGCGATCAGTCCGCGTTCGAAGGACTCGTGTTCGGGGTCATCTGCGACGACGACTTCCCCGTCAGCATCCTCTGCCACGTACAGGGCGCTATCCTCGTCGAGGCCGTCCGCGCTGTTCGCCCAGTCCGAGCCGGTGGCGACGCGTTCACCGTCGACAAAGACGACGATCGTCTCGGGATCGTTGATCGGCTCTCCCGAGAGATCTCCGAGCCTGAGTTGCTGTCCGTCCTGCCCGTACTGTTCGATCTCGAAGCTGGTGTCAGGGGCTTCCTCTGCATTTCCCACGAGATAGAAGGCCATGAAGCCAAAGAGCGTGCCGACGACGATAATCGCGACGACGAGCAGGAGAGTCGCCCTGCGCGGTGGTCGCCACGTCTCTTCGACCGGCGGGGGGTCGGAACGGGACATCTACTGAATCGTAGAACGGAGCGAGGGTAAGGGCTACGGTTGAACGGGGGCGCTCAGATCAGCAAGAGCAGGACGAGCGCGAGCGCGCCCGTCAGTATGAGGATCGACGTCCCCATGCCCGCACGCAAGTAGATGGTCGACGGTCGCTCCTCGGGCGTCTCGCCGACCTTCCCCCCGTCGGCGGATCGTCGGTCCCGTGGCGAGCCGATGTCGATACCCGGGAGCCGACTGGTGGCAATCTCGGCCGTTCGAACGGGATTCGTTCCCATCCAGTAGCAGGCCCTGACGGTCCGAACCGCCGTCCGGTCGACCGCAGCGTATAGCTCGGTCGTCCCGATGACGAGCCCGCGACCGCCATAGAAGACGAGTGGGTTGATGAACCGTTCCATATCGTGGACGTGGCCGATCTTGCTGAGCGGTTTCTTGATGATCACGAAACCGATGACGCTGACGGTCAGCAGCGTCGCGGCGTCGAGCAGGTGCCCCGTGCTATACGGAGTCAGATCGAGCGCCTCGCCGCCGGGGACCAGCCCCGCGAGCGCTCCCCAGAAGACGCCGAAGAACACACATGCCCCGCCGACCGCCAGCATGGCGACTGACTGGCCCGGCCTGGCGTCCCGAACGCTGCCCCCGTACTCGCCGTTGAAGAAGGCGTAGTAACCCAGCTTGATGAACGAGAGGAAGGTGCCGACCGCCCCGATCCAGAGCAGCCAGTAGACGATTTCGTTGCCACCGCCGAAGTAGCCCGGATCGGCGGCGTCCAAGATCATCCCCTTGCTGATGAACCCGTTGAACAGCGGGATCGCCGTGATCGAGAGCGCTCCGAGTCCGAACCCGGCCGCCGTGATCGGCATCTCCCGCCAGAGGCCGCCGAGATGGTAGAGATCCTCCTCCCCGGTCCGGAAGATGATGACGCCGACCGCCATGAACAGCAGTGCCTTGAACAGCACGTTGTTGAAGGCGTGGGCGAGCGCACCGGCCCCACTGATCTCGGGCGTGCCGGCGACCGAGATCAACCCGATTGCGGCGACCATGTAACCGACCTGCGCCATGATGTGATAGGACAGCAGCGCGCGCATATCGTGCTGGAGTAGGGCGAAGACAACGCCGTAAACGGCCATCACACCGCCGAGGTAGGCCAGCCAGAGCGCGCCCTCGGGGAACGCCTGCCAGAGGACGTATGCGCCGGTCTTCGTGGTAAACACTGAGAGGAAGACCGACGCCGCGATGTGTGGGCGCGGGTAGGTGTCGGGCAGCCACGTGTGGAGTCCGATGAACCCACAGTTGACGCCGATCCCCAGTCCCGCGAGCAGGGCCGGAGCTGTGATTCCGCCGAGTGCAGAGAGGCTCGCGGCACCCTCAACTGCGATGCCGCCGTCGATCGCCATCCCGCCGCCCGCCGCGAGATGCCAGACGACAGCAAAGAGGAACAGGCTCCCGCCGATTCCGTGGGCAATAGCGTAGCGGAAGCCCGCACGGACCGCTTCGCCGCCATGATGCCAGACGAGCAGCGTCGACGTGACAGCCATCAGCTCCCAGTAGAAGATCAGCGTCAGCCAGTCACCGGAGAACACGACGCCGAGCGTCGAGGCGACGTACGCGAGCGCGAACGCCGTCATCACCCGCGGTGCGTCGCTACTGTAGGCGTAGACGACCGCAGCGGTCCCGAGGATCCCGATAGCTGTTGCCAGCAACTGCGAACCCGCGTCGATCTGGAAGAAGATCGCTCCATCGAAGCCGAGGAACGACGTGGCGAGATGATCGCCCTTCTCCGCGAACTGTGCAACAACGAGCGCCGACAGGGTCGCCAGCGCGCCGAGCGCGTGGCCGACGGCCCGTGGCAGAACCACCACGAGGAACGCGGCCACGAGCACGAGCGCTGGCGGGTAGAGACTGGTCAGTAGTTCGTTCATAGTGCCACCTCCGCACCGGTTGCGGCTTCCGCAATCACTTCGACCACGTCCAGGAAGACCGCATGATCGGGCACGATCCCGAGTGCGATCGCTCCGGTGACGATCACCGTAATCGGCATCAACATGAGCCACGTGCTCTCGGTCCACGGCTTGTGCCGGACCCAGCCGCCCTCCGGCGGGCCACCGTGGTGGTGATGATCGTCGTCGTGGTGGGCATCGTGGTCTTCGGTGTGGTCATCGTGACCATCGGACGCCCCTGCATCATCCGATCCGACGCCGAACGGGACATCCGCGTCACTTGGGTGTGCATCCACTGCGAGCCCCTCGTCGGCGTCCGTATCGTCCTCTGGCGTCCCGCCGTCAGTCAGGAGCCCCTCCTTCACGTCCCCGACGCGTTTGCCGCCGATCGGGAACTCGACGAGCGGTTTCGCGTCGTGGGCGTCCTCGCTCTCGAAGAAGGCCTGGTAGACGACCGGCCAGAAGTACGCGACGTTGAACACGCCACTGACGACCAGCGCGGCCGCGAAGGCCCACATCGAGGGGTCGGCCGACGCGCCGACGAGCATGTAGAACTTGCTGACGAAGCCAGCGACGAGCGGGATGCCAGCCATCCCGGCTGCAGCGATGGCAAACGCCGAAAGCGTCAGTGGCATCCGTTTCCCGATCCCCGCCATGTCGCTGATGTCGTCGGTGTGGGTCTCGACGTGGATCGCCCCTGCACAGAAAAACAGGGTGAGTTTCATGAACGCGTGGGCGGGGATATGCAGCAGCCCCCCGGCGAGCGCGATCGCCGCGTAGCGCGGGTCTGCCCCCGATCCGAAGGCGATCGCCCCGAGGGCGATCCCCAGGACGATATACGAGAGCTGGCTCACCGTGGAGTAGGCCAGCCGTCGCTTGAGATTGTCCTTGCGGAGCGCGATGACACTCGACGCCAGCAGCGTGAACGCGGCCAGCGCGGCAAGTGCGGTCGCCATCCCGAGAGTGGCGGTGAGTTCGAGCCCGAACACGTCGATCACGACGCGAGCGACCCCGAAGGCTCCGGATTTGACGACTGCGACCGCGTGGAGCAGCCCTGAAACGGGTGTCGGCGCAACCATCGCGTCGGGCAGCCACGAGTGCAGCGGCATGATCGCCGCTTTGACGCCGAAGCCGAGCGCGAGCATCGCAAAGGTGATCTGGGCGAAGATCGGATCCGCCTGCGCCAGCGCGGTTGCGGTCTCGCCGAACGTCACGGTTGCCGCCCCCTGAAGCCCGGTCAGCCAGTAGGTCAACACTGTCCCGCCGAGCACGAGGACGCCGCCGCCGAAGAAAGTGTACGCGAGGTACTTCCGGCCGGCGATGCGGGCCTCCTCGGTCTCGTCGTGGGCGACCAGCGGGTAGGTCGCGACCGAGAGCAGTTCGTAAAAGAGGAAGATCGTGACGAGGTTGCCCGCGAAGGCGATCCCGACTGCCGTCGAGAGGCTCGCCGCGAACGCCGCGAAAAACCGCGTCTGGGCGTGCTCGCCGAGCCCGCGCATGTAGCCCGCGGTGTAGAAGGCGGTGAAGATCCAGAGGAAACTCGCCAGCATAGCGAAGAGCATGCCGAGCGGATCGGCCCGGAGCACGAAGTCGATCCCCGGCAGGAACTGGACGCCGAGTTGCTCTTGCATACTCCAGACGTACTCCTCGCCGTCGAGGATGCCGGGGAGCATACTGGCGATCACGCCGAACTTGGCGAGTGCGGCCAGCACGGACCACGACTCGCGGACGTTCGGATAGCGATACGACGCGACGATCAGCGCCGTCGCGACCGCCGAAATGAGGACGGCAGCGAGCGGCAAGATAGATGGCTGGGGCATTACTGGGTCACCTCCTGGGGACCGGCAAGGAACTGGTCGATAATCGGTTCGAGCACGGCATCGAACGCGCCGCCAGCGAAGCCGAGCGCGATCGTGACCAGCGCCAGCCCGACGACGAGTAGGGTCGCCGCGATCGTCACGCGGGAGCCGACGACGCCCCCGGTGGTAGCCTGGGAAGCCGACTCAGTGCCGCCGTCAGTGGCGGCGTGCTCGCCACCGTCGGCCGCGACTCCGCCCTCGTGGTCGTGTGGCTCGCCGCCGGGATGGTCGAAGTACATCTTCTCCAGCAGGCGCGCGACGTACGCGAGCGTCAGGAGGGTACTGAGGATGATCACCGCGACGACGGGCCAGAGTTCGGACTGGACCGCTCCGACAGCAACGAACCACTTGCCGACGAAGCCGACCGTCGGCGGGACGCCGACCAGCCCGATCCCGAGGATGGCGATCGATCCGGCGAAGAAGGGCCGTCGTCGGGCGAGGTTTGCGTACTCGTCGACGGTTCGTGCGCCGGTACTCAACGCAACGCCGCCGACCGCGAGGAAGGCCCCACCCTTCATTACGCCGTGGCCGACGAGGTGGACGAGCGCGCCGAGCAGGGCGTACCGGGCCGCCGTCTCCGCCCCGATAGAGGGGGCGTAGGCCGCCAGTCCGAACGCAGCGACGATCAGCCCGAACTGCGCGACAGAGGAGTACGCCAGCATCCGCTTGACGTCGCGCTGGATCACCGCGAGTACCGATCCGGCGAGAATGCTGACCGAGCCGATGACCGCGATGAACAGCGCAGCCTCGGGCACGGCCTCGAAGAAGTCCACGGTGTAGACGGTGAACATGACGCGGCCGAGCGCGTACGCGCCGACGGTCGAGACGAGCGCGGAGATCAGCGCCGTGACGCTGTGTGGCGCGGTCGCGTAGGCGTCGGGCTGCCAGGTGTGAAGCGGGTAGATCGCCGCTTTGGTCAGGAGCCCAACGGCGATGAATCCAAAGGAGGCCAGTACGAGCGGGTAGCTGTAGAGCTCGTCGTAGCCCTCGTACATCTCGGCGTTCTGGACGACCTCGGTCTGTCCGGCGAGCGCCTGCGAGAGATCGACCATGTTCAGCGTCCCCGTCGCCACGTAGAGGTAACCGACGCCGATCAGGAACAGGGATGCGCCGACCGTTCCGATCAGCAGGTATTTCAGCGACGCGACAGCGGCATCGGCACGGCGGCTACTGGCAACCAGCGCGTACGTGGCGATCCCCGTGATTTCGAGGAAGACGAACATGTTGAACAGGTCGCCGGTCAGCGCGACGCCCATCAGGCCGCCAACCAGCAGTAAGTACGCACTGTAGAACGCGTTCCCACGGGGTCCGGCCCGCCGCGAGAACACGAGCACGGCAAGCGAGAACGCGGCGATCAGCGAGATCACGAGCAGCGAGTACAGATCGACGACCAGCTCGATCCCGCGTGGTGGAACGAATCCGCCGAGCTGGTGACGGACGGTCCCGTTGCCGATAACCACGACGGCGACCAACCCAGCCAGTACTGTCTCGACGGCTAGCGTGACAGCCGCAATCGACCAGCCGATCCGCTCGCGGAGTAATCCAAGCCCGAGCGGGAGCGTCGCCGCGAGGATCGGGAGGGCGATCAGTAGCGCAGGGATCGCGTCGGCGTTACTCATCGGCACGCACCTCCCGGAGGACGTCCTCACGGAGCGTGCCGTACTCGCTGTAGATCCGGACAATAAGCGCCAGCCCGACCGCCGTGAGACTGACGCCGACGACGATCGCAGTCAGCACGATCACGTGTGGTAGCGGACTGACGTACGTTCCCGTCGCCTCCCCGGCTGGAACGACGGCGGACTGTCCTCCCTCGACGTACGCCGAGGTGACGAAAAACAGAAACGCCGACGTCTGGAACAGGTTGACCCCGATCAGCTTCTTGACGAGGTTCGGGCTGGCGATCATCATGTACAGTCCGATCGCGATGAGGAACACGAACACGATGTACGTGTACCGCGTGGCCAGCAGTTCGAGTGTACTCTCGATCATGCGCGATCACCACCGTCGTAGCCTGCCGCGGTAGCGAAAAACAGACCCATGATGATCCCGGAGACGATGAGCGCGATCCCGCCGATTTCGATGGCTTCCATCCCCCAACTAATCGCATCGCCGGACTCGGCAAAGATCGGGAGTGCCTCGCCGTACAGTTCGTATTCGAGGAACGCGCCACCGAGTGCGATGGTCCCGAGCCCAACGAGGACGAAGAAGGCAGTCCCGCCCGCCGCGAGGCCGACCACGACTTTGTTCTGGAGCCAGCGTCGGGTCGGCTCGATACCGAAGGCAAAGGCGATCATCAGGACGACCGATCCCATGATTGCACCGCCCTGGAACCCGCCACCGGGCGTACTCGCGCCGTGGAACGTCATAAAGAGCGCGTAGGTAAGCGCGAACGGAGCGACGACCTGCACGGTCGACATGATTACCTGACTCTCGACGTACTGTGTCTCGTACTCCTCGTCGGAATCCAGCTTTCGATCTGCACTCATTCCGTGAACACCTCTCGCTGAAGCACGACCAGTACCGCGATCCCGGCGGCGAAGACGACGACCGCCTCGCCGAACGTGTCGAAGCCGCGGTAGGCGGCAAGTACTGCTGTCACCGCGTTGTTGACGCCAGTATCGACGTACGTGTTGTCGATGTAGTACTGGGTCACATCCGGGTTCGCCCACGCGGGCGCGTTCGAATCACCCACAGCGGGGAACGCACTCATCGTCTGCAGGACGACGACCGTGAAGAGACCGACCACCGCCACCGCCGGCCAGTCGATCGACTCGAACGTTTCCTCGTGGGACGGCCGAACCGTCTTTGCGATCGTCAGAAGCAAGAGCAGGGTCGTGACACCGGCACCGATCGCAGCCTCGGTCATGGCGACGTCCGGCGCGCGGAGGAACGTGTAGAACACGGCCATCCCGAGGCTGTAGGCCCCGAAGACGATAATCGCCGCGAGCACGTCCCGGAACAGCGCGGTCGCCAGCGCTGTAAGCAAAACGAAGACGATCAACGTCGCTTCGACGGGGCTAATCATCGGTCGTCACCTCCGTCAGTTCGTCGCCTGGCGTCGGCCGCCAGCTCCTCGTCAGTACGGTCGTCCTCGACTGTCCACGGCGTGATTCCCTCCTCGTCGGCAGCCCGTGCGATGGCGTGAGCCGCCGTCGGGTTCGTCACGAAGATGAAAAACAGCAGGATAACAGTCAGGATCGACGACGTGGTCCACCCGAGTGCGAGCGCGACTGCTGCAAGCGCGAGTCCAGCCCCGAGCGTGTCAGTCTGAGACGCGGTGTGGGTTCGCGAGTAGACATCCGGAAGCCGGATAACGCCAACTGCAGAGACCAGCGTAAAGAACAGCCCACCCACTAATAGCACGATGATCGCACCAAACCGGACGGATTCGATCATATGACACCACCCCGTTCCACGGTGAACTTCGAGATGGCGACCGCCATCAGGAAGTTAAGGAGCGCGTAGATCAGCGCGATATCGAGGAACCACGGCTCGTCGAGCGCGGCCGCAAGCAGCGCAAGGATCACAACGGTGTTCGTCCCGAGGACGTTCACCGCGAGTACGCGATCTTGCATCGTCGGGCCTTTGATCACCCGATAGAGCATCAGTACGGCAAGCAAAACGAAAAGCGCCGCAGCAACGAGGAAGATATCGTTGAGCGTGTCACCGGTAAGGGTCACTCTTCGTCACCTCCGATTACTTCCGCGTCACCACGGTCCCGGGGACTCTCGATACGCATCGCACGACGCCCGAAGAAGACAAACCGAACCGCTCGTTCGAGTGCACCATCAAACAGGTCCTCGCGAGCGTCGGGGATCAGTGTGTGAACTGTCATCTTCTGGCCCTGCACGCGAACGGACAGCGTTCCGGGTGTCAGTGTAATACTATTCGCGAGCGTCGTCACGGGGAGTCCACCCCAGACCGCACCGCGCATGCGCGTCATTTTCGGGTCAATCGGCATCGAGGGGCGCATGATAACGATGGCGATAGCAATATTCGATTTGATGATCTGGACGAGTAGATACGGTACGTACAGACACCACCGGAGCAGTCGCTTTGGCGACTCCCGAAGCGACGGCGAGTTCGAAAACGAGACCTGCGAGAGCGCGACTGTCGTTACAGCCGCTGCGATGACGCCGGTCACGAGATCGAATGTCCCGTAAAACTCGCCGAACTCGAAGATGGGTGCCAGTCCACCGAGCACCTGGTAGAAGAGGAACGACACGACGAACATGCCCGCATACTTGCTTGCTGTCGCAGCGCTGACGAGCGGGAGTTGCATCCGGTCGGGGGTGACGGCTGCCTCATCGACTGTCACCGTTCCGCTCTCTCGAAGCGCCGCCTCCAGTGGCTGTAGCAGCGGTTGCCCGACACCGGGGTCGTACTCCGGGTCGAACACGACCCGATCGATCCCCCGCTCTGTTGCTGCCCGCTCGATTACTCGGGCGTAGTCCGTGGGACTGAACAGGTACTCCTCGGCACCGAGGACCGTCGTCTCGATCCGAAGATCCTCCGGACGGCCCCCGGCGTCCTCGGTCGCCCAGATGCGTGCCCGGTCAAGCAGGGACTCGGCCTCCGATCGCAGCGACTCGCCGGTCGGTCCAGTCACGGCAGCCGCGAGGATATCGACGAAAACGAGTTCGACCGACCCGGAGGGGCCCGCCCTGTCAAACGCCGATTCGACGGCGTATGCGATAGTCTGTCGCAGGGTAGAGGATTCCTCAACGGGAACGAGTACGCGCTGGGTGCTCACGACGGCCACCTCCTGGCCGACTTCGATATTCGTGAACTCTCGGCGATCCGTCCGACGCTTTTTACAATTACGATACTCATGGCTCGGTTCGTTACTCGCAACAAGCGGTATCCGACCGAAAACAATTTCGTTATCCACCGGGCGTCTTCCGAAACAAGCGGAATGACATCCCGTATTTTAAATCATAGATGGGTGGGAAGCAGATTTTATAAACGGTACCGCGACCCATGGCTCATAAAACTGACCGCTCTTACAGTTTACAGCCTGGTGGGGTCCGAAAGCTCTGTCGCGAGGCGCTCTGCAAGGTGCCACGCGAGGTCAGCTTTCGACCCTGTAAAGGACTCCGCACTGTCCGCAGTGACGAACTGTGCCGCGGTCTCGTTTGCCCCCATTACGCTTGCATCGTTGGCGACAACGAACGCGAGACCGACGCGGTCGAGAATTTCGCGAGCCGCCGCTACCATCTCCTCGGTCGAATCCGCCGTCTCCGCTTTGAAGCCGATGATCGGTAACTCCGGTCTGTGCTCTCTGATCGCGTCAATCAGTTTCGGCGTGGGATCGAGATCAAGGGCCAGTTCCTGTCCCGACCGGAGCTTGGTGTCGTGTGGTTCAGGTGTATAATCGCCGACTGCGGCGGCGGCGATCAGTGCATCGGCATCTTCGACTGCACCCTCCGCTGCATCGAGCATTTCGCTCGCGGTTTCGACGGGAACGTACTCCGCGTACGGGACCGGAGAGCCAGCACCGAAGGTCGGATCATCGGGCGTCCCCGACGGGAGGTGTGGTCCCACGACGCCGTGCACGAGCGTGACGTCCGCGCCGAGTACATAACAGGCGCGAGCGACACTTCGTCCGGTTCGCCCGGACGACCGGTTCGTCAGCACTCGAACGGGGTCGATTGGCTCCGCCGTCGCCCCGCTCGTAACGACCACGTGCTCGCCCGCAAGCGGGCGTTCACCCGCACTGCGGGCCACTTCGATAGCGATCGTTTCTTCGTTGGCAATCTTGGCTTTCCCCTCCTCGACACGGGGATCGACGAACTCGACGCCCCACGCCTCGACGCGCTCGATCGCTTCTAACACGCCGGGGTGGTCATACATCGGTTCGTGCATCGCGGGTGCGATCACGACTGGCACGTCGGCACCGATTGCGGTCGTCGCGCACGTCGTTACGGGCGTGTCGTCGATCGCGCCCGCAATCTTCCCGACCGTATTTGCCGTCGCGGGGGCGATCAGAAAGACGTCGGCCCAGCCATCCCGACCACAGAGTTCGACGTGTTCGACGTCACCGGTGATCTCCGTGACGACCGATCGGTCTGTCGCGAACTCGACCGCCCATGGGTGGACGATGCCGCGCGCGCTGGAGGTCATCACGGCTCGAACCGATGCGCCGCGGCGACGGAGCTCGTGGGCTAGCTCAACGGTTTTGACCGCGGCGATGCTTCCGGTCACTCCGAGCGCGACGTTGACGTCCTCTAGCATTCGTTCCGGAGTTCACGCTACGGTCTCTAAACACTATCGTCGGACGGGAGACCAGAGAGACCGATATCTGGACACCACGACGGCTATTCCCATCTCGAAAGCGCCAGCTCGAACGCCTCGGCATCATCAAGTTCGTCAAGCGAGTCTCTCAGCTCATCTCTGAGCAGTTCGAACTGTGACGTCAGTTCGGAAAATTCGTCGCTGTGTTCGAGTTCAGTCTGTGACTTTTCCGCTTCGAGCGCAGCGCGTTTCGACGCGAGACGGAAGAATTCCTGCAGGGAGCTATCGACCGTGGCTCGGTGGAGCAGGTGATCGACCGTTGTGAGCAACTGATCACCGGTAACTGGTTTGAACAGGTACTCGTCGAACTCCATATCAATGATCTCGAAGTCGGGTTCGACCGCAGTCACCATCGCAACCTGGCAGTTCAGCCCCTGCTCGCGGATCCGTTCGAGTACCTGGTCACCGGTTAGCCCGGGCATCCGCCGATCCAGCAGGACGATGTCGACATCATCGTCGAGACTATCCAGTGCTTCGGTGCCGCTGTACGCGACTCTGACGGTGTGGGCGTTGCGCAGTTGCTCGGCGTAGACGCGTGCCACCCGTGGATCGTCGTCGACGACCAGCACACAGCCGTGAGCTTCAGCCATCTACCCGTAGATGTGTCGTCTGTCGTCGTAATAGTTTCGGGCGAGCACGTGCTCATACAACCCCTGAGAACTCAGGTCAGGCCACCCAACGGGAAACGCCGCACAACATTTACCTTGTATCCACCATACTGACGAACGTGGATCGAGTAGAGGTAAGCACAGTCGTCTATCTACCCCCCGAAGAGATCTACGAGTTCCTCGAGGACTTCCCCCGATACGCGGACTACTCCGAGTATCTACAGAAGGTGCGAGCGCATGGCGAAGGCAAGGAAGGAACCCGGTATACACTACGATTTGCCTGGTGGAAGCTGAACTACACGGCTCACTCGGAGGTCACAGACACCGATCCGCCAACCCGGATCGACTGGGAAGTGATCAAGGACATTCACGCGCACGGGTTCTGGCGGATCGACCCGCTCGACGAATCGGAGCGAGAGGGCAAAGACCACGCCTGTCGGGTCCATTTCGTCGTCGAGTTCGATACGGACACGGCACGATCGGGCGCACTCGACTTGCCGCGATTCGTCTCCGTAGGCTGGGCAATAAATAAGGTGAAGCCGCTGATCCTCGAAGAGGCCGAACGGATCGTCGAACGGATCGTCGAAGATCTCGAAGGGGAACGAAGGCCGGTCGAGTTGACGATTCACGACCGCCCGTCCTCAGTGTGACCTATTCGATTTCCTCGCCGTACCCGCCGTACTTCATGAAGAAGTACGCCAGCGCAAGCGTCGAGACCATCGCGCCGATGGTTCCGACCGCGAGGCTCATCGCACTGTCGGGGATCGAGCGGGTCGCTGCACCGCCACCGCCACCACCGCCACCGCCTGCCCCTTCTTCGACCGTAAGCGTCGCATCCATCCCGGCCGCAACGTGGGGCTCACAGACGTACTCGTAGGTGCCCTCTTCCTGGAAGGTGTGTTCGTGCTCGAAGCCGGTATCCTCGATCGGTTCGTGGCCCTCCCACTCCTCGGGACCGCTCTCAACCGCGATGTTGTGCGTATCCGACTCCCAGATGAACTCGACCGTCGTTCCGGGCTCGATCGCCAGATCGTCCGGCTCGAAGACGTTGTTCCCGTCCGGCCCGACGATCACCGTCTCCGTGGCACCGCCTTCGTCACCGTTTTCGGCTGCACCGTTCTCTTCATCGCCGTTTTCTTCTTCACCATTTTCCTCTTCTCCGTTCTCCGTGCCATTCTCCTCTTCGCCATTCTCTTCCTCGCCGTTCTCCTCCTCGCCGTTTTCTTCCTGTGCGCTCACGGTTCCAGCCCCGCCAGCAGCGGCAGCGGCCGATCCGGCAGTCGCCCACATGAACGAGCGCCGAGAGAGATCGCCACGTCCGTCGGTACCTGTCATACTCGACCCTTAGAATTGGGGCGTACTGAATACTTTGGTTCGCGCCCGACGGTCACTGCTCACGCTCGACAACGAATCGGGTGAACTCCGCGAGCATCGACGCTTCCGGTTCCGCAAGGTCGGCGTCAGCAAGCTGGTCCCGCGCCTCGGCAGCGAGCGAGAGTGCGCGCTCGCGTGAGAACTCGATGCTGTCAGTTTGCTGGAGGATATCGATCGCCTCCAGTATCTCCTCGTCGGTGTTCTCCTCTGCATTGAGGATCGTCCGGAGCCGGTCCGCGCGTTCCTCGCTCGCCGTTTCCAGCGCGTGGATCACGAGCAGCGTCTTTTTACCCTCTCGAATGTCGTTACCGAACTCTTTACCGAATTCACCCGCCTCGCCCAGCGAGTTCTCGATATCGAGGATGTCATCGCCGATCTGAAAGGCAACTGACATTAACTCCGCATAGCGAGCGACTGCTTGCTCGCGCTCGTCGGACTGGCCCGTAACGATCGCGGCCAACCGGGCAACGATCCGTCCCAGACAGCCAGTCTTGCACGCACACATCTCCAGATACTGCTCCCGGCTGACCTCGACACCGCCGTCGTTGTGCCAGCAGATATCGGTCCCCTGTCCCAGATGGGTCCGGTTGAGCTCCGCCATCAACATCTCGTAGAGAGCGAGCCTTGTACCGTTATCGAGGTCAGCAGGGTTCTGTGTGATAACTTTCAGCGGCATAAAATACAGCGCGTTTCCAGCGTTGAGCGCCACGTCGGTGCCATAGACGTGGTGCAGTGCCGGATCGCCGCGACGCATCGCGGCCCCGTCCTCGACGTCGTCGACGATGATCGTCCCCGTATGAAGTATTTCGGGGATCGTCGCATAGGGAAGGTACGGTTCGTGGTCCTCACCAAAGCCCCTGACGAGCAACAGAAAGACGATCGCTCGCCATCGTTTTCCCCCGCGATCGAGCAGTTCCCAGACAGGATCTGACAGTGCCCGCTGGAGCGTCTCCGGATCGTACGCGTAGGTCGCCGGACCGAAAAATTCCGTCAGGTACTCCTCGTCGATCCGTCGTGGGATCACCTCCTCGATCGCTTCGTCGACCACCGGCTGCCACTCGGCGAGCGTCTCCCGCATACTCCATCGGTCGCAACCGTACTGTAAAAAGGTTCAGTTACACCGTCGCGACAAATCACGCAGCCTTTTGTGAAGCGTCCCGAAGGCGGAGGTATGGATTGCGGCCACGGTGGCAATGTGATCGGGATCGTCGATCAGGATGGCACCGATGGTCTCGTCGATCGGATCACCGGAGCCGTTCAGGATGCCGGAGGATCACCGATCGTCGGAGCTGTCACGGAGCTGCTGGAAGCCGACCCGGACGGTATCGTTGCTCAGGGCAACTGTACGGTGCTCGATCTCGGCCGGACAGGAACGACTGTCCCGATACTCCCGATCGACGCAGGACCGGGCGTTCGATCAGTTCCGGCTGACTCGCTCGAAAGTGCGATCAGCGAACTTGTTTCAGGGGAGTTCAATACGGTCGAACAGTGTCGATACACCGTAACAGTCGGTGGAACTGACGCCGGTATTGCCGTCTCGGATGCCATGCTCGTTACCGAGGAGCCAGCCCGAATCTCGGAGTACAGCATCCACACGAAGAGCAACCGGGTGACACAGTTCCGCGCTGATGGCGTCGTGGTCGCCACTCCGACCGGCTCGCACGGCTACGCGGCCGCCGCAAGAGGCCCAATGCTCGCTCCAGGAACTGGCGTCGTGGCCGTCCCGATCGCACAGTTCGCGACCGATCGGGACAGTTGGGTCCTCGGCACGGGTGAGCCAGTCACCCTCCGCGTAGAGCGCGACGACGGGCCGGTGGAACTACTCGTCGATGACCGACGATACGGGCACGTTGCGCCCGGTGTAGACGTCACACTGACCCCAGGAGTACCGCTCCAACTCGCAGTGGTCACCGAAAGCGAACCCTACTGGGTCGACGATCAGTAGGACGTATCAAATCAGGTCGATTGACGGGAGTAGATTGGAAAAACTCTAATGGGTTAACCACTGTGTGTGAGATATGGACCCGAATTCGTTGCTCGGCCCGGTAGATCTGCTGTTGCCGTATATAGAGGAGGTGCTACTGGTACTGGTGCTGGTCAATGGACTGACGCGACTCGTCGCCCAGCGACAGTACAAATCACAATACGAGGAAGGGGGAGCCGAGGCAATCGTTCGCCATCCCGTTCATGCGGCCTCGAACGTCCTCCTGTTGCTCGGGACGTTTTATTATCTGACGGTGACTTTCCACGCAGGCGTCCTGCTGACGATCCTCGTGATCGGACTCTTCTTCACGGATTTCTTCGAGTTCGAGGCTCGGCTCGCCGAAGCCCGACGTGAAGCGAAGATAGAACTTCCCAAAGGAGCGCTGGCAGCATGGGGACTCGTCTTCCTCTACGTTTCCTATCGCAGCCTCTTTTTCGTCGTCCAGCCGATCTGGGAGAGCATCGTCTAGGCGTGGTCGTTGGGGGTTTCAGACATTTTCATCCGAGCCGAGCAGTGCCTCCGCGATCCGGGCACAGACGTACGCGACGGCGTTCGTGACGTGGAGACACACGAGGATCAGTAGTCCCCCGATCGGAACCGCAAGTGCCGCCTCGGGGAGAGTGTTGATGGTCCATGCGATCGGTTCGCCGTTGACCGTACCGAACTCGACTCGATGGGGATAATGAAGCGGAGCGGTCGCCATCTGTACGGCACTGACCAGCCCGACGATCAGCACGAGACCGACGATTCCGGTCCAGAGTTTCATCGTCACGAAACTCAGTCCCCGCCACGTCGACGGAGCGTCAACGTAGCGCGTCACTGTCGCGAGTACGCCACTACCAGTTCTGTCAACGTCACCAGCAGGACCTAACGACGTCGACAACAGCGCGTTGGCCAGCCGCCGCTCGAGTTCGGCAAACAACCGGACGAGACCGATCGTCGCTGCCAGCACGGCGACGCCGACAACTACGACGGAAAGCACCAGTCCGAACGTGAGGCCGAAGCCGACAAACAGGTAGTATATCAGTCCGAGTGGAAACGCCAGCAGCAGATACAGCAGATGCCGATACGTCTGGCGCTCAAAGACGAGACCTACGGTTCTGGAGAGCCAGCCACTGCCGGAGGATGTTGAGCTATCGACGGGTGACATACCGTATACGTGTCACCCGTCAGACATAGGTGTTTTCCACGAACTGTGTCGGAGATCAGACTGCCGATCAACGCAAGTCGACGGTGAGAGAAAAGCGACCTAGTTGGCGTTCCGCTCTTCGACTGCCGCGGTCAACTCCTTGTACGCAGGGATGACAACCCAGAACGCTAGCGTTCCGAGGATCATAAACCAGAACATTCCGTCCATCAGCATGATACCCATCGCGTCGAACGTGCTCGGATCCGTCGGGGCAGCCTCGGTAAACTGCGGTCCCTCAAAGCTAGAGGTCCGGTACCAGCCCGCGAGGATCATCCACAGCATGGCGGCGCCACTGAACGTCGCCAGCCCCTTGATGAACTCGTCAGCCATTACCTGTATCTTGGTTGGTGTCGTCTTTAGCGTTTCCCATTGCTTCGGGCTGAAAGCGAGTCGAGAATACGTAGACGACGCCGCCGAAGGCGATCAAACCGATACCAAGCAGTGCAGTGATAACGTTGACATCCTCCGTCTCGGCGGTCGCCTGATCAGTGGCGCTGTCGAGCACCAGAAACCCGCCGACGACGAGTCCGATCGCGATCAACATCGAAAACACCGTCACGACCTTGTAGATCTCCATCGGAACAAGGACATCACGTTGCAGGGACGCGCGGTCGTCCGGCGCGTTCGAGTCGGCCATACCTAGAAGGAGATCCGGAACGAGAAAAGGGTTATCGTGGCGGTCGAAGCCGGTAGTACCGACGGTTCAGGTTGTACATGTACCCCTCCTGCATCGCCTTCAAAACGGAGTAGGTAATCACCCCCGAGACGATCGGCACGATGAACACAAGATCGAACAGTAGCGTTGCGGTCATCATCGGAACGCGCTCGGCGATGATGTTGTCGATTGCAAGCGCGCTCCAGGTGAACGAGTACATGACGCCGGTCATCCCGAGCGCGGCCCAGAACGGCTCCTCTACGGGGCGTCGCGCACTCCCCTTGTTCAGGAACGGGACGAGGAAGATCAGGCCGATGATCGGCGCGTGAACGAGGACGCCGAACGTGTCCGACTGCATCAGGCGCTCGCCGCCCAGAATCGCCAGTTCGGGGTTGAGCGGGTCGGTCTGAAGCAGGCCGAACGACCAGTACAGATACCAGTCGGGCAGGATGACCGCGGGGGTCGTACTCGGGTCCGCCGGATCCCCGAAGTGGGGCGGCATCGTCGCCGACAGGAAGATGATAATCCCGATGAAGAAACTCGTGATCGCCAGATTCCGGATGGTTTCGTGTGGCCATGCCGGGAAGCCGAGCACATCGCGCTCGACGTAGTCCGACTCCTGGCGCAGGTCCTGGTCCTCTCGTCGGGCCCGCTCGAAGTACTCGTAGGTCAGCCGGGAGAGCCCCTGCGTGCGCTCCTTGCGATTGCGCCACGTGGGTGTCTCGTCGTCCGGCGGCACGATGCCTGTTCCGCTTCCGTCCGCTCGTGTCTCTTGATCCTCTGACATTGTTTTAGTGTGGCTCCGCGATCCCCTGCATCCAGACGATTCCGACGTGTAGCGCGATCAGCGCCGTGACGACGAACGGCAGGATGAACACGTGCATAATATACATTCTCATTAACGTCGGTTGGCCCATCTCGAACCCGCCGAAGATGAGCAGCGCCGCCCATTCACCAACAAGCGGCACTGACATCGCCATCTCAACCCCGATCTGCCCGGCCCATAGCGAGAGCTGGTTCCACGGCAGGAGGTAGCCGCTGAAGCCGAACAGGAGCAAGAGGAGGATCAACACGACGCCGATGATCCAGTTGACCTCGCGGGGCTCCTTGTACGCGCCCGTGAAGTAGACGCGCAGCATGTGCAAGAACACGGCGGCAACCATGAACTGGGCCGCCCAGCGGTGGATGCTCCGGAGCATGAACCCGAAGTTTAGCTCGGCCATAATGAACAACATCTGGTTGTACGCGACCGAGGCTTCCTCGCCCGCCGTCGCGGGCGCGTAATAGAAGCCAAGCAGGGCACCTGTTATCGCCAACACGACGTACGCGATGATCGATAACGAACCCAGTGAGTATAACGGATACCAGTACCAGAACTTGTTGTCCAGGTTGTACTGTTCCGTGTGGCTCTTGGGCATCTGCATGTTCATCTTGTAGTACTGGTCTTCCAGTAGCTCAAGATAGTCCACGACCCGAAGTCGCTTGTCGAGCCACATCAGGGTGAACAGATACGTCTTCTCGATCAGCGAGAGCTCCTTGTTGTCAAGCCACTCGCCGTGATCGAACTCGTCTTTCTTTTGCAGACTCATACTAGTTCCCACCCGGTAGGACCGAATCTCCCGGTCGGGGGAGTGCGGTGTACTGTTGCTCGGTGATGCTGTACGGGTCGTACACCGACTGGTGACAGTTGCAGTAGATCATGTTCTCCGCGCCGAACTGTCGGGACTCGCCAAGCACACGGAAGCCGGGGACACAACAGTAGTGCGTACACTGGTTGAGGTTGGCGATGAACCCCTGGTCCGTCGACCCCTCGATCCACTCGTCGTCCTGAGCCGCCTCCTCGACTTCCGGGCTCCGGATGAGAAGTACCGGCAGCCGGTCAGCCGGGGAGAGCCCTTCGGAACGCCAGTTGACCAGCGCGGGTTTCCCGGCACCTGCATCGCCGACGACCGTATCGTAATCGTCGTAGTCAGCGAAGTCGTCGACGTGGACGCGATCGCCGCCCTCCACTTCCTCGTTTTGCCAGTCGATCTGGGTCGCGCCGACGTATCGGAAGTAGTTGTCACGGTCCTCTCGGGGATCCACTGCAGGGCTCGTCTGGGAGCCACAGTACTGGAACCACGTCGTCGAGTAGTTGACGCCACCGATCTCCTGTTCCGCGGTTGCGACATCGTCGGGGCCCTCGGCTTCCTCGACGTCGGGCCAGATTCCGCGCACGTAGCCTTCGTCGTCGACTTCAAGTGGAATCTGTGGCATCCCACGGGGGGCAGGGCCACTGACCAGTTCGTTACCTCTGTACACCGTCGTCCCGCCACCTGCTCCCGTCTGGGACGTCATGGAGTCGACGCTCACCGCAGTGGTGACGCCGATCCCCGAGAGCGCAGCGCTCCCGACGACGCCTTTGACGAAGCGGCGGCGACCGGATTCGACCGGATATTTGTCGCTATCTGGCATGTTTATTTCTTGTAATACGGGTAAACTGCTCGTTTGAACTGCTCGACTGCGCCGTCTCCGAGCTCCTGGCCGTCGGCGTCTTCCTCGTTAATGTAGAGATCCTCCCACTTGCGGCGTCGCTTCTTGACGATCATCACGTCCGGCAGGAACTCCTTGCGATAGAGCGCAAGAATAAAAGCGAGATCGATGAAGATCAGCGCCAGAATCGTGCCAAGGAACATGTTACCGGGGTCGGGATCGGCACCGCGTGCCCAGCCCTCGATGAGCCCGAAGGTGAAGATGCCGACGAAGACGATTTCAATGATCGTCAGCAGAACGATCGCGAGCGCGGCAGCCGTGCTCTCGCGGGGCTGCTCGTAGCGGTGAATGTCGCCGTAGGAACTTCCTGTTGATGACATTGGTCAGTCCTTTTTGTTGGGGTAACTCGTGTTTGCCGATTCGCCGTACTTGAGCACGTAGAACGTGAACACGAAGGTCACGAAGATCGCGGCGAACGTCGCCATACCAATGAAGTGCTTTTGTACGGGGACGCCGATCGCGTGGGGATCGACCTCGGTCGGTCCCTGTGCCGCCGCGCCTCCAGCGTCTTCCGTGACGGTAAGCGTCGCATCCATCCCGGCCGCAACGTGGGGCTCACAGACGTACTCGTAGGTGCCCTCTTCCTGGAAGGTGTGTTCGTGCTCGAAGCCGGTATCCTCGATCGGTTCGTGACCCTCCCACTCGTCGGGCCCGCTCTGGACCGCGATGTTGTGAGTGTCCGACTCCCAGATGAATTCGACCGTCGTGCCCGGCTCGATCGTCAGATCGTCCGGATCGAAGACGTTGTTCCCGTCCGGCCCGACGATCACCGTCTCCGTGGTAGCCTCGTCGCCGTTCTCGGCTGCGCCGTTTGCCTCCTCACCGTTTTCTTCCGCACCGTTCTCCTCCTCGCCGTTCTCCTCGTCGTCCTCCTCCTGCAGCGAAGACACGGCGGAGTACGCATCGCGACCGTCGGCCGCGGCTGTCGTACCGACTGCGCTAACAGCGGCCGCGCCAGCCGACGCGCCGGTGGCCGTCCTCAGAAAGTCCCGCCTGTTCATACACGCAAAGTTCAGGATTGGGTTTGCTTAAACCCACCGATGAATCCGCCAAAGCGAGGGGTTTAATCACCGTTTCGGTTCCGTTCTCGAACCGGCCGCAGTTGTGCATCGGGATCCTCGATCGGCAGGAAATCCGGGCGCTCGCCGTCTTCCAGACCGATCGAACGAAGCCGCCCCCTGTACTCCTCGGACCGGAAGCGATCGGAGAGCCGAGCGTTCGCCACGGTGACGAACAGAAAGAGCGCGATAACACCGAAGGCGAATCCCGCGACACCAGTGATCAGCGCCGTCCCCTGCCCGCCGCTGCCAGTGACTCCGAAGTACAGCGACACACCGATCAGCCCAACAGCAGCGAGCAACTGCGCGCCGGCGATCAACTGGATCATCAGGTTCCCGATCTCGCTGCTCTGTTCGGGCACTTCGTCGGGATGTGGGAGCAGGAAGTCACCCTCCGGTGGGATCTGCGGATCGTACTCCTCCATCGAGCACAGCGCGATACTGGGTTTGACGTCACGAAGAACAGTGCCGGTCCCCTCAACGCCGCCGTCCGGATAGATCAACGCGTAATCCTGATCGGAGTACGCAAGCAGCAGTTCATCGCCTTCGCCCGCATCGACGCGTTCGAGTACGGCAAACACCTCACGTTGTGCGATCCTCGCGAGCAGTTCCTGTTCGACGCGGTCGATCAGCTCCGCGCCCGTGATCCACGAGTCTGCGTCGAACGCCGCCTCCCACTCATCGACCGACATCTCCGCCATGTCGGACGGGCCGAAATCGTCGAAGTCGTACTGGGACTCGATTTCGGCGAGGAGCTCCTCATCGGTCGGCTCGTCGCCGTCAGGGGCCGCGTTGCTGGTGGTGTCCACGTCACTATCGGTCTCGATCTCTTCGGCGTCCGCCGACTCCTGAACGTCGGACCGATCAGCGTCGCCCTCGGTGTCGGGTGACGTCGATGAGTCAGCCATTATCCCGAGTTGGGCCGCCCGAGACATACGTTTTCCGCCATCGATTTCGGACCTTTCGCGCCATTTAACACTCCGTCCTCCCAAGAGCAGACGATGTCGGAGTACGTCGTCGCGACGGTGGCCACGCTGCTCGTGACGCTTAGCTTTCCCCTGTATCTCTACGGTGCGTGGATCATCATCCAGGAAGAAGTCGTCACCTGGAACGTTCTGATGCGCCATCTCAAGTACGTCACCGCGGGGTTGGCACTGACGACCGTCCCGATGCTGACGTGGATGGTGCCAAACGCGTTCAATCAGTTTTCGCCCCTGCTTGCCGTGCATATGTTCTTCGGACTGCAGGCGTACGCACTCTTGCTCGTCGCGTTGACTGGGATCGTCCGGATCTTCCAGGTCAAGCGCCAGCACAACCTCTATCACGATACGAGCGGTGACATCGACATCGGCGAGTTACACGAAAACATGGGTGCGTGGCGATGGCGACTCCGGATCGGCGTCTTCGGCTACGTCGGCTGCTGGATCATCGCCTATCTGCTCGGCCTGTTCCGGTTCGTCCTCCGATTTACATTCCTGTGGTGACGCCGTCAGTTAGCTGTTAAACGGCGGGTCGTCACGGTGTGCGTTCGCGTTCTCCTGCTCTTTGGCGTCCTGTGCGCGCTCCTTTGAGTCCTCGCGTTCCTGTTCCGCTCGTTCCTCTGCTGCGCGCCGACGCGCTTCCTTTTCCTCCTCGGTGAGGTCGTCATCGACCGAGTGGTGCGGTGGTGTCTCACGGCCCTCGTCCCCGCCAGTCTCTGTGCGTCGGTCGGCCGCTGTCTCTTCGTCAGTCATTCTCTCTCCCACCGTGAACTCCCACGCCGAGCCGTAAATGGCTTTGTGGACCTCTCTAGCAGCGGATACGAACGGTTGCGCACCCGTGGGATACCCGTCACCACGCCTCGCCGCTGGCGAGGTCGATGTCGCTGTCCCCCTTCTCCGAGGGACAGATGTCCGCGAGCACGCAGTCGTCACAGTCCGGGTTCCGTGCGGTACAGGTCGCGCGCCCGTGATCGATCAGGAGATGCGTATACTGTTGCCAGACGTCCTCGGGGACGATCTCCATCAGATCCGGCTCGATGGCTTCCGGACGTTTCTCCTCGGTCAGTCCGAGCCGTCGCGAGATGCGCTGAACGTGTGTGTCGACGACGATACCCTCGACGACATCGTGGCCGTGCTGGAGGACGACGTTTGCCGTCTTGCGCCCGACGCCGGAGAGCTCGGTGAGTTCGTCCATCGTATCCGGGACCTCGCCGTCGTGTTTCTCGATGATGTCCCGTGCGGAGCTTTTGATGTAGCCCGCCTTGCTGTTGTAGTACGTGATCGAGTTCAGATCCTCGGCGAGTTCCTCCTCGTCGACGCTCGCGTAGTCCTCTGGCCCGTCGTACTTGGCAAAGAGGTGTTCGGTCTCTTTGTTGACCCGCTCGTCGGTACACTGCGCCGAGAGGATGACGGCGATCAGCAGTTCGAGCCGGTTCGAGTACCGCAACGAGATGGTGCTGTCGGGGTACTCCTCCATGAGGCGGTCGACGACTTCCTCGGCCTGCGCGTCTCGCGGTTCGAGCGGCGTTCCCATGCGTTCGCGTTCGAGCGGAGGGGTTTCAGCGGTTCGGTTTCTCGCCGGTCAGTAACTAGCCCATCACATTATCTGGACTCGCGTCGAACTGCCAGCGTATGACGCCAGCTAACGAGGAGTTCGAGCTCGACGAGGAGTTGTTAAGCGTCTGTCGAACAGCGGTCGGCGACGAGCTCCGGAGTATCACGTACTTCACACACGAGGACGTCGATCAGCTCTACCTGCGGTCGGACCTGGATCCCGACGCAAACCTCGAAGGGTTTGCGGAGCACGAACGACTCGGGTTCCGGTCCCAGGAGGCATACGAGAACACCGAACTCGGCGAGTACGAGGCGACGATTCGGATGTTCGAGTACGGCTATCTCACCCGGGTCGTCCACGACGGACACGGCGTCTGGGTGACGACCGACGACATGTCGATCGATCGCTTCGAGGAGTTAAGCGTCGCAGTGCGGAACGTGCTATCGTCGTTCGAGGCAGTAGACGCCTGAGTCGGCAGGCAGTGACCCTCGTGTTCCTATACTACACTTTTTGTAGTGTTTTACTCCGTGTTTCGAACCGTAATACTACAAGTTTCGAAGTTAGGTAGGGCTTCGAGGTCGAGGGGACGGCGATCCTCGAAGCGGCGTGGCGGGCGAGGACTGACGATCGATGGAAGCCCGTTGGAGTGACCGCAACCGGAGCAGCTTCCAAGCCGAACCTTTATGCGCGTATCACGACGCCATGATGGTATGAAAGCCACCGCGAAGGCACACCCGATCCAGGGGCTGGTGAAGTACCACGGAATGCGAGATGAGCAGTTGCGGCTTCCCTACCACGACAGCATCAGCGTCTGTACCGCGCCGAGTCACACGAAAACGACCGTCGAGTTCGACTTCGAGCGCGAGGAAGACACCTATATCGTCGACGGCGAGGAGCTAGAGGGACGCGCGAAAGAGCGCGTCGACGACGTCGTCGACTACGTCCGGAAGACTTCGGATGCTCCACACGCGGTGTACGGCGTCAAGCTCGAAAGCGAGAACTCCTTCCCGACGAACGTCGGCCTCGGCTCGTCCTCGTCGGGCTTTGCGGCGGCCGCGATGGCGCTGGCAAACGCCGCCGAACTGGAGTGGTCCCGCCCCGAGATCTCGACGATCGCTCGCCGTGGCTCCTCCTCTGCTGCACGCGCGGTGACGGGTGGGTTCTCTCATCTGTACGCCGGACTCAACGACGAGGACTGCCGCTCGGAGCGGATCGAGACCGATCTCGAAGAGGACCTCAGAGTCGTCATCGGGCTCGTTCCATCGTACAAGGAGACCGAACAGGCACACGAGGAAGCCGCCGACAGTCACATGTTCCAGGCCCGACTGGCGCATATCCACGAGCAGATCGCGGAGGCGCGTGATGCGCTTCGAGCGGCCGACTTCGAGCGTACTTTCGAGCTCGCGGAGCACGATTCACTCTCGCTTGCAGCAACGACGATGACAGGTCCCGCCGGGTGGGTCTACTGGCAGCCAGCGACCCTGCGCGTGTTCAACGCCGTCCGGGAGCTCCGCAACGAGGAGGATATCCCGGCGTATTTCTCGACCGATACCGGCGCGAGCGTCTACGTCAACACGACCGACGAGCACGCCGAACAGGTCAAAGAGACCCTCGAAGACTGCGGCGTTACGTCCGCCATCTGGCAGGTCGGCGGTCCCGCCCGGATCCTCGACGAGTCAGAAGCGTTGTTCTGACCCGGCGTTCCGGTTCCCGTCACCGAACGTTCGCAGACAGGCTTTACTATCAGCAATCGATAGGATCGGTATGAACGTGCTCGTTCTCGGCGGCGGCTACGCTGGCGTTGCCCTCACACAGCGCCTCGAAGACAGATTGCCACACGATGTCGATATCCGCCTGATCGACGATACCGGCGAGCATCTGGTCCAGCAGGAGCTCCATCGGGTGATCCGGAAGCCGGAGCTGGCCGAGGAAATCTCGATCCCTCTCGACGACCTCGTCGACCGTGCGACAGTCGAGACGGCCACGGTGACCGGCATCGACGTCGACGCGAAGATCGTCGAACTCGACGGCGAGCGCACCCTGGAGTACGACTATGCTGGGATCGCGCTCGGGGCGGAAACGGCCCACTATGGAATACCCGGACTGGACGCGAACAGCCATCCAGTCAAACGGCTGTCCGACGCACAGATGATCCGGGAGCGTTTTCTGGATATTCTCGACCGGACCGACGGTCGGGTCGTCGTCGGGGGGGCCGGGCTCTCCGGGATTCAGGTCTCGGGAGAGCTGGCTGCGCTGGCCCGAACGGTTGGTGGGGCCGACGGGATCCCCGACCTGCAGCTCCTGGAGATGCGCGACCGGGTCGCCCCGAACTTTCGTGAGTCCTTCTCGACGGCGATCGAACGCGCACTCGACGAGCAAGGAGTCACAGTGCGGACGGGAGCGACGGTTGCCGGTGTCAGCGAGGACACGATTACGCTTGCCAGCGGCGAGGACATCGAGTACGATCTACTCGTCTGGACCGGCGGCCTCCAGGGACCTGACGCCCTCGGCGGGGACCGACCCGACGTCCGAAGCACACTCGAACTTGGGGATGGGACCTTCGTCCTTGGGGATACGGCCCGGGTCGTCGACGACGATGGGGAGACGGTCCCGGCGAGCGCGCAGGCTGCCGTTCGCGAAGCCAACCCGGTTGCGGACAGCATCGCTCGGGCCATCGAGCACGACCGCGGTGGTGGTGGACTGTTCGATCCCCGACCCGAGCGGTTCACCTTCGACTCACCGGGCTGGGTCGTCAGTGTCGGTGACGATGCCGTCGCACAGCTCGGTCCCACGGTTGTCACTGGGCGGGCGGCGGCAACGGCAAAAGCGACGATCGGTGCGTCCTATCTCACGACGATTGGCCGCGTGCGAGAGGCGGTCGATCTCGTCAACAGCGAGCTGGGTCCAGAACGGGAGTGTTAACCCGGGACGCCGTAGGCATCGAACCCGCCGAGTCCGACCATCGACAGGATCACCAGCGTGACGAAAATCGCGAGCCACGCGATCAACGTGATCAGGATGGCGTCGATCCAGCCGCCGGGATAGCGCCGATTGATCAGCCAGAGATACGCGATGAACGCGACCAGTCCGCCGATGAAGGGAACGATGAACTCGACGACTCCCCACAGAATCCCTCCGATCAGCGCCGTGATCAGTGCGTACGAATAATCCTCGACATCGGCGACGACTTTCGCCCCGACGTAGATACCGATACCGCCAATGAACAGACTGACGACGAACGTAATGAGTGAACTAACGACCATACCAGTAATTCTACCTCGCCCTTGTTAAACCCAACATATCCGATAGTAGTTGTCTGAAAGTATATTCACCGGGGGAGGTCGTCACGTACCGCTCCGGGGATCCGAAGCGTGACAGTGGTACCATTCTCCGTCGAAAAGGAGAGATCACCGCCGAGCGCAGTGATTCCCGACTGGACGACCCAGAGCCCGATCCCACTGCCATGCTGGAGGGCGTCCTCGCTCCCGTTCTGCAGTGCGTCGAGCTCCGCCTCCGGAATGCCGGGGCCGGTGTCCGTGATCTCGATACGGATGGAGTCACCATCGTCTCGTACCGGTATCGCGCTAATCCGGACAGACGGATCCTCTATGTGTTCGATCGCGTTGTCCAGCAGGTTACCAAGCACGAGCGCCAGGACGTCCGAATCGGTTCGCACGGAGAGACCCTCCGAGATGTCGACCTCTGGACTCCACACCGAATCGGCACGTTCGTCAACGAGGTCGTCGACGAGAGCACGGAGTTTCGTCGGCTCGCCGTCCGCGACGGTCCCGTCGATCGTCCGGTTCAGTTCACGGGCACGTTCGGCAAGGGCCACCAGGGCTGCGCTCTCATCGACGATCGTCTCCGCGGAATCGGTGACAGATGGATCGGTATCTCGTCCCGCGATCAGTTCGGCGTGACCGCCGATAACCGTGAGATCGTTGCGGAGGTTGTGTCTGAGCACCCTGTTGATCACTGCAAAGCGCTGTTGGCGCTGGCGGAGGTCGGTGATGTCCTGTAGAACAGTCGTATAGCCCAGTGGGGTACCGGCCACGTTCTCGAACGGCGAACTCGTGATCCGGTACTGCCGTCGCTCGCCGTCGATCAGGAGTTCGATGTCCTGTTCCCGATTCCCGAGATCGATCTCCGTCGAGAGGAGTTCGGAAAGGTTTCGCCCGACCAGTCCCCGCGCGCGCTCGCCGAACAACGCTGCGGCGGTCGTATTGAAGTTAATGAGTCGGCCCTCGGTATCGACGGTCAGCACTGGCGTGTCGAGGTCGTCGATAGCCGTCCGTTCACCGATGCGACGAGTCGCTGGCTTGAACTCGAACATTCCCGCACTGAACAGGGCGTAAATGTCGAGCAGCATATGCGGAACCAACAGGAGCGGCAGAAAGCTGTACTGTGGAACCGGGCCGAGCGAAAAGAAGTACGCGACGATACCGACCACGGGAAAGATCGGGGTGAGCAACAGGGCAGCGACCTGCGACTGGAACAGCCGGCCGTAGCTGAGCAGCGTATCGAGCAACAGCAACTGGGCGATACTCAGGAGGATGACGCCGATGGCAAACAGCACGTAAAACATCAGAGTGAGATCGTAGGTTACCGTCGCCGCCCCAGCAACTGGATCGAGTTCGAACCCCATCCAGATCAGTTCGTGATAGCCGTTCGTCAGCGCGACGAGCGTGATGATACCGAAAAAGCCGGTGATAGCGGCTGCGGGGACGGTCCGAAGCACGTACTGTCGGCCGGTGTACACCAGCGCGAACGCGAGCCAGGCAACGCCAAGCCAGAGGGTGCACAGCATCACCACCATCTCCAGAAGCTCACGTAACCACAGCGGGTCGAACACGAACAGCGCGCCGCCGTAGGCGAAACAGATCGCAGTCATCAGCGAGGCAACGCCGATGAACCACGTCCCACCGACCTGATCGCGGTGTTTCGAGACCGCCCAGACGAGAATCAGATTGGCAAACCCACTGGAGAGAGTAACAAGCGCCAACCACGACCACTGCACACTGAGCGACACTACTGTGCAGACAGCGGTGGAGTAGGCAAAACGTTTGGGCTATCGGCGGTCGAACGGGCGCGCGTTCCGGAACGTTTAGCATCCACAGACGGTGAGTACCCACCATGGGCCTGTTCGATTCCCTGTTCCGGTCGAGCGAAGTCCTCGGGATCGCCCGGGAGACGCTGGAGTTCGCCCTGCAGGCGTCCGAACAAACACACCCCGACGAGTACATGGGAATGTTGCGCGGGACGGAAGCCCGGGAGGTCGGTCTCGACCGAGATGGACTCGTCATCACGGACGTGCTCGTGATCCCCGGCACGGAATCGAACAGCGTCAGCGCGACAGTCAAGACGAACATGATCCCGAACGACAACAAGTCGCTCGGCTCGGTCCACTCGCATCCCAACGGCGCGCTGCGCCCGAGCAAGGCCGACCTGGCGACGTTTACCCGGGGCGATGTCCACATCATCATCGGTGCGCCCTATGGACGCACCGACTGGAAGGCGTTCGACTCGGACGGCCAGCCGACCGAGCTAAACGTCCTCGATGTCGACCTGCCCGATGACGATGAGTTCTTCCACTTCGACCAGCACGACATCGACGCCGAACTGCGCGAGGACGAGTTCGACCGGGGGCGACGATGGTGACGACGGTCGTCGCACAGGGCACCTTCGACATCCTCCATCCCGGTCACGTCCACTACCTGCGGGACGCCGCGGCGATGGGTGACGAGCTCGTCGTCATCGTCGCCCGGGGAGAGAACGTTACTCACAAGCAGCCCCCGATCCTCCCCGACTCTCAACGCGTGGCGATGATCGAAGCGCTGGAGCCGGTCGACCGGGCGGTTCTGGGACATCCCGACGATATTTTCAGACCGATCGAGGAGCTCGATCCGGACGTCATCGCCCTGGGTCACGACCAGCACCACGACGACGACGCGATTCAGGCGGAACTGGATCGGCGCGGGATCGACTGTGCGGTCGAACGTGCCTCGGCGCGCGAGCCGGACTCAGAGGAAGAGTTGCTCTCGACCGGTCTGATTATCGAGCGGATACTCGAGGAGCGACGCTGATCTGGCCGGTGTATCAGCAAAGCGAATTGCCTGCAAAAGAGTGCTACGTGGTGCTGTCGTAGGCGTCGGTGAAATCCCACTCACGCCGGAGTAGCTCTTCGACGCCGTGTTCGAGGATTGCTTCGCCGAGAACGGTCGATCGGTAGTACGTGTAGAGACCGTCACTATCCCGTTCCGTACGGACGCGCTTCTCGATCAGACCGACGTCCTGGAGTTTTCCGAGATGATAGTGAAGCGTACTATCGTCGAGATCCATCTTCGAATCGAGCTCCGTCGGAGTCAACTCGTCGGCACGGACCAGCCGGTAGACGATCTCGAAACGGGTCCGATTGCCGATTGCGGCCTGCATCTCGAGATACTCGTCGAGCGAGAGGATGCTCGTTTCCGGGAGCAATTCGCTCGGGTCGTCCGGTGGCTCCCCCGTCGCTCGGCCGTGTCTCGTTCCCATCGTACGTTCGAGTACGCGACCGACATGTTTAGTCTTTATCAAGCCAGTGTTTGCTGAAATCACGGTCTTTTATAAACCAACAGCGTCACTGTCAGGTCATGTCCCAAGAAATAACACGGGACCGGATCAGATCTCGGCTTGGAGCGGTCAAACACGACCGATTTCTCTGTTACCTGATGGGCCCGTACAAATCGTTCAACCTCAATTACGTACTGACGGAGGAACAACGCGAAGAAACGCCGATCGAAGAGCTACCCGGTCCGTTCAGGCGGCTCTTCCGGAACAGGGACGATATCGACGAGGCAAAGGCGCTACTTCGTCGGGTCCAGGGTAGTCTTCGAACGGAGCCGGCGATCAATGCGTTTCTCGCGGTCGACGTCGATATCGATACCGAAACGATAGATGCGGTGACACAGAGTATCGAGTACGCGAGATGTGCAAACGCGACAGCGTTCATCCTGCCGTTTCTGGGCCACAACTTCGGCGTCGGAGAGGAAGCCGGAAGTGTGCTGGAACGCCTCGCCGAAACACACGGAGAGCGAATAGTCTTCGTACGTGAGTCGGACGTGACGAGCGAGATGATACGGTCGGCGCGGCGACGGTGGGACCTCCGTATCGAGACGTACGAGACTGAACGTGAGCTGATCGACGTACTGAGACGGTTCGTCCTCACGACGATGAACCGCGAACGGTTCGGCGATCTGGCCTACAGGTAGCCTTCAGCGTCGAGTCGCTCGACGGCCTCCTCGATCCGCTCCTTGCTGTTTGCGTAGGAGATCCGCGCGTAGCCGGGCGTCCCGAACGCGCTCCCGGGGACAGTGGCGACGTGTGCGTCCTCGATCGCGCCCTCACACCACGCCTGGTCATTGTCATCTACCGGCACCATCATGTAGAAGGCCCCATCGGGTTCGGCGACGTCGACGTTACGCTCGGCGAGCAGGTCGACGAGGAACTCGCGGCGCTCGGCGAACGCCTCGACCATCTCCTCGACCGCCTCATCAGTGTTTTCCAGCGCCTCGATCCCGGCGTGCTGGACGAAGTTGACCGCGGAGGAAACCGAGTGGGAGTGGAGTTTGCCCGCCTGGCCGATCAGCTCCTCGGGAGCGGCGACGTAGCCGAGTCGCCAGCCGGTCATCGAGTAGGCCTTCGAGAAGCCGTTGATCGTGACCGTGCGGTCTTCCATCCCCTCCAGCGTCCCGAGGCTGGTCTGTTCGACGCCGTAGGTGATCTCCTTGTAGATCTCGTCGGAGATGACGGTAAAGTCGTGCTCGACGGCAAGGTCACGGACGCCTTCGAGCGCCGCGTCTGAGTAGACCGCGCCGGTCGGGTTGCCGGGGGAGTTCACGACCATGAGCTCGGTTTCGTCCGAGACGGCCTCGGCGAGGTCGTCGAGGGCCGGTTCGAGCGCGAAGTCGTATTCCGAGGTGTCTACGCGGGTGAGCGAGCCGCCTGCCATCTTTACCATCGCCTCGTAGGAGACCCACGCGGGATCGAGCAAAACGACTTCCTCACCGTCCTCGATCAGCGCCTGAACGGTCTCGTACAGCGCCATCTTCGCGCCGGGTGTCACGATGACGTTCTCGGAGCTATACTGGTCGAGGCCGTCGTCGTGGAGCTTTTCGGCGATGGCGTCTTTCAGTTCGGGGACGCCGTTCGACGGTGCGTAGCCGGTGTGTCCGGCGTCCATCGCGTCTTTGGCCGCCTCGACGATGTTCTCGGGGGTCGGGAAGTCCGGTTCGCCGACGCTCAGATCGACGACGTCCGCGCCCTCGGCTTCGAGTTGGGACGCGAGATCGCTGATCGCAAGCGTCGCGCTCGGTTCGACACGTTCGACTCTATCTGCGAAATCCATGTTATAGGTCCTCCAGTTCGGTTGCGAGATCGATCGCGCTTTCGACCGCTCGTGCACCGTAGTCGGTACGCGCTCGGGCCTCGTCGGCGCTCTGTCCGGGACCAGTAATCCCCATCGCGACCGGCGTATCCCGTTCTAGACTGACCTCGGTGAGCTTCTGGGCCGCCGCGGTGCCGATCACGTCGTCGTGGTCAGTGTCACCGGTGATAATCGCGCCGACGACGGCGACGGCATCGATATCGTCCCGACGTGCCAGTCGGTCAGCGGCCAGCGGCGTATCGTACGCGCCGGGGACTTCGATCTCCGCAGCGATGTCGACCCCCGCCTCCTCGGCGGCAGACCGTGCCGACGCAGCCATCTTGTCGGTGACCGGCGCGTTGAACGTCGCGACCACCAGGCCGAGCGTTACCATATGGTGCGGGTGGTTTCGGCTCCTAAAAGAACTACCGTTCCAGTGTCGGATCGTGGGAACGGGCGATCATCGGAACCAGCCCCGAGTCACCCGAGCAGTTAGTACTGTGGAACCGAAACGGTGGGACGATGGATGTCGAGGCGCTCCAGGCGTACGTCTCCGAGGCAGAACAGCGCATTGCGTCGACCGACTCACTCTCGAAACGAAACACCCAGCTCCGGCTTGTACGACCGTTCCTGACGACGCTGGGCTGGTCGCTCGACGAAATCGTCGCCGAGTACGAGGTTCCGGACTATGGTCCGGTCGACTTCGCACTCCTCGTCGAGGACGCGCCCGAGATTTTCGTTCAGACGTGTGCCTGCAGTACGGATCTCTCAGAACAGGACGCCGAAGCGCTGAGAGGGCTGCTACTCGATACTGGCGTCGACTGGGGGATCCTCACGAACGGGCGACAGTTCGTCTTTGCCGGTGTCGACGACACTGGCGCAGTGGACCGTCGTGGAGCCGAACTGGTCGTGTTACCGGATCGGATGGATGTCGTCGAACGGTACACCGAGGCGGCGGCGTCACGACGAGTCGCGCATCGTCAGGAACGGTTTGCTGTCGCGGCACGGCAGCTGGACAGTGACCGCGAGGCGATACATACGGATCTCACCGAGCGCGTCGTTGCGACGACTGGCGAAGACGTCGCCGGTACGGTCGATGATGCCGTGGACGCGTTTCTCGATCGCCTGTGCGAGACGTTTCGGATGCGCGCCGAGACTGCAAACAGACCGGGCGACGCTGATACGGACAACAGAGAGGCCAGCCACGGGACACGGGGGGATGCTGGTGGACCATCGGAGACAGCTGGGCTCCGGAAACAGCAAGATGGTGAGCGGCAGATAGAGGAGTCGGATTACGGGACGGAGCAAGAAGTCAGGAAAGTATCCGTCGACGAGGTCGACGAACTGGCCACTCCGGATATCGACGTCGATCCCGATCAAACGTTACTCTCGGATATCAAGCGGGACGAACAGTTCGTCGTTCGGTTTTTTGACGGTCGAAGCTCGGTCGGCGCTGTTGGACACCGTAACGCAGCCACCGCGACTCGACTCGCGATCGAATACTTGCTGGAGCAGCGGGCACTCGGAGGCAGTATTACACTGCCATGGGGACCACAGGACGGTCACACCGTGCTCGATCACGAACTCGATGGGCCCTCAGTAGCCCTACAGAACGGGTGGCAACTGGACACGACACGTTCACTGGCGACTGCGCGGGAGACGATCGAGACGCTCGCCGGAAAATCCGGATTGCGAACGATGTTTCAGGGAGATTGGTCGGCAAACGAGTAATCGGTCACAACGCGCCGAAATACAGCAGTAGCATCATCGGAGTCAACATCAGTACAACCCCAAGCAGTGTTTTGATTCCCACGACCTGTGCCACCTTCAGCGATGCACTAAACGCGCCCATATTTACACATCATATCGCATCTTTTTATTTGTTTTGGTATTGGGCAATTTATCTAGTTACAGGATGTATTATAGATATCCGGACGGTTTTTCAATCGTCTGCGTATCTGGATGGAGCGTCAGACAGCGGAGCCGGAAATCGACGGGTGGCGACGATGGGTATTAGCCTCGGGAGCCCCCCTCAAGAGGTATGCACATGCTTCTCGACGGCAAGTGGACGCGGACAGCGTTCAAAGCGACAGACGACTCCGGGGCCTTCCAGCGTCAGAAGACCTCGTTTCGTGAGCACGTCTCCGCGAACTCGGACGCCGAGTTTCCCGCAGAGCCGGGCCGCTACCATCTCTACGTCAGCAAGGCCTGTCCCTGGGCGCACCGAACCCTAATTACGCGAGCGCTCAAGGGGCTCGAAGACGTCGTCTCGGTCGACGTTGTCGACCCGATCCGGATCGTGGATGGGTGGCGATTCAGGCCAGAAAAAGACGACTGCACACCCGATACGGTCAACGGAACCAACTACCTTCGGGACGTCTACACGGCTGCCGACGACAGTTTTACCGGGCGCGTGACAGTCCCGGTGCTCTGGGACACGGAGCGCGAGACAGTCGTCAACAACGAGTCTGCCGAAATTATGCGGATGCTCGACACCGCGTTCCACGATCTCGGCGAGCGTGACGTAGATCTGTATCCCGACGGATACCGTGACGAGGTTGACCGCGTCATGGAGGCAATCTACGACCCGATCAACAACGGCGTCTACCGCGCCGGGTTCGCCAAATCACAGGAAGCCCACGAGGAAGCGACCACGGAGCTATTCGACGCGCTCGATCACTGGGACGACGTGCTGGCCGACCAGCGCTACCTCACTGGCGACGTCCTGACCGAAGCCGACATTGCCATGTTTACCACACTGGTGCGGTTCGACGAAGTGTATCACACCCACTTCAAATGCAACGTCGCCCGGATCTCCGATTACGAGAACCTCTGGGGCTACCTTCGCGAACTCTACCAGCTGCCGGGCGTCGCCGAAACGGTGAACATGGACCACATCAAACAGCACTACTACGTCACCCACGACGATATCAACCCCACTGGACTCGTGCCGGTGGGGCCGGACCCCGACTTCGAGGCACCCCACAATCGCGACGAACTGGCAGGTGGTCCGCCGGACGCGCTGCTGTGAGGTTGACGGAACTCGTTCAGCACCGACCACACGTTTTTGTACAGGTACGCGGCGAAAGAGCACGTGCCGAGGACGAAGCGCCGCCGATATACGCTAGCCGCCACCCTCGTAGCCCTGCTGCTGGTCGGCGGAATCGTCGGTATCACAACCGCATCGGCAGCAAGCGGGCTCGATCCGCACGAACCATCCCACACCGGAAACGCTACCGAGCCCACAGAACCGCGTATCGTCGAACTCTACCCGAGTCCGGTCGCCCACGGCAACGTCGGCGAATTCGTCACGATCGAGTTCCCGACCGAGACCGAGACGGACGGGTGGTCGCTCCACGATGACGGTCGACAAACAGCGCATCTACCGAACGAGCCGATAGAAGGAACTGTCGTATTGAGCCACGATCCGGCGGAAACGCGACAGCACACGAACCATGACGTCTATCCCCTCGACGGACACATACAGTTCGCCGAAGACGGAGAGACGGTGACGCTCAAACGCAACGGAAGCATCGTTGACAGCGTCACTTACGACCGTGCGTCGGAAGCGGAGCTCTGGGAGCGAACGGAAGAAGGAACGGGGGTCTGGTCGCCAATCGAAGCGACCGATATCGCACCGGCAACGACGAACGATACGGAGGCAACCGCGTTCGTGTTGCCGGACGCTCCCGAAACACCGGTCGAGCTGATCGAGCGTGCCGACGAACGAGTCATGCTTGCTGCATACACCTACTCCGACCCACGGGTAACAGACGCGCTAATCGCGGCACACGAACGCGGGGTCGATACCCAGATTGCGGTCGAAGCGTCTCCGGTGGGCGGGACGAGTAACCGCTCGGTCGACCAACTCGACGAACTGACCGCGGCGGGAGTCGACGTGGTCGCGTTCGGTGGTGACCACGCGAGATATCGGTTCCATCACGGGAAGTTTGCGGTCGCCGACGACGAGGCGATCGTCATGACCGAAAACTGGAAACCGTCCGGAGCTGGTGGGCAGGCAAATCGCGGATGGGGCGTCGTTACACACGACGGAGCGAGCGCGGAAGCGATCGCAGACGTCTTTGAGGAAGATCTCAGTGCCAGCGACTCGCTACAGTGGGAGGAGTACGGCGAGACCGTCGAGCCGGTCGAGGAACCAGAGGCGAGAGGAACGTATCCCGCAGAGTTCGACCCCCAGCAGCTCACTGTCGAGGAGGTAACGGTTCTTACAGCGCCGGACAACGCCGAGCCCGAGATCCGGAGAGAAATCGAGGACGCGGATGAGTCCATCCTGCTTACACAGGTCTCGATCGGCGGACAGGATGACCCGCTGCTACAGGAAGCGATTGAGGCCGCACGTCGCGGGGTCGAACTCCGTATTCTCCTCTCCAGCGCGTGGTATACGGACGACGAAAACGCGGAGCTGCGGGAGTGGATCGACGGGATCGCGGATACCGATGATCTCGATATCGACGTCCGACTGGCCGATCCCGGGGGCAGCTACGAAAAGCTCCATACAAAAGGAGTTATTATAGACGAGGAAACGGTCATCGTCGGGAGTATCAACTGGAACACTCACTCATTACGAGAGAACAGGGAGCTTGCGCTGGTACTCGACGGGAACGAGGTTGCGGAATACTATACCCGCGTGTTCAACTCGGACTGGGACGGAATCCGCTGGCGATTGCCGGTTGGACTCGGGGCGGTGCTGGTAGCAGGAACAACCGGCGCAACTGTCACCACACACAGAAGGGTCGAATTCGCGTGACGGGTCTCAAACCGACGATTTCGTGCTGCTAAGCGCTTCGTCGATCTCGGCTTCGGCCATCTTCTCGACGAGCGCGTCGAGTACTTCCTCACGCCGCCCTTTGACGAACTTGATCGAGCCGACGACGAGGTGGCCACCGCCGCTAACGCCGCCGCCGACTATCTCTTCGTCGAGTTCCGTGACCATCCGGGGGATATCCAGTCTAACACCGTCGCTCCGGAGCACGGAGAAGTCAGGACCGTAGCCGATCGTGATTACCGGATCGCCGGTCTCTTCGACCTTGTGGTCGTGAATCGCGCCGGTCGTCTTCCCGGGAGCAGGATACGTAAACCGGTGCGTATCGTTCTCGACGTCGACGCGGTAGAGATGAGCACCGTTGTCGAGTCGCTCGTGCTCGACGTGCGGTAACGCAGCTTCTAGCTGTTCGTCGATCTCGGTCCGGGATTTCTCTGCCAGGAAGTCAACTAACTCGTGGTGGCGCTCCTCGTCCTCACAGCCGACGTTCAGCGCGTCGTTGACGAGATGTCGACCGGAGTCGTAGCGAAGCCAGTGTGCGGCATAGTCCAGCGCCTCGCCAACGTCCTCCAGTTCGTCGGGGTCGTAGCCGACTTCCGCAGCCAGTTCGAGGTACTCGTCCATCGCGTCGGCGGCCGAGCGATCGGAGATGCCAGCGACTGCTGGGACGTGTCGAAGTTCGTCCGTCAGATCAGGGTCGATCATCCGCGCGAGTTCCACACACATCATTCCCGTCGTGATCCGGTAGTCCTCGTCGTAGAGGTACGGATTGACATGCTCGGTCAGGAGCGGTTCGACGGCCTCCGGGTCGGGGTGGTGATGGTCGAGGACGACGATCGGGATGTCGTAGTGTCGCAGCGTCTCGTAGGCTGGCGTGTCCTCTTCGGTGCTCCCGTTGTCCAGCATAAGCAGGAGCGGGAGCTTCTGTCCGTGGCGCTCCCGGTCTTCGAGGGCGAAGTTGAGGTCACGCGTCGCGTCCTCCATCTCGTAGAATGGTGCCTTGCTCGGAAGTCGCTTGAACAGGTGTCGCTTGGCTTCGGGATCCTCATGGACCTCCTCGATGAACCGCTCGAGGGCCAGCTCGACCGGGACACTCGCACACATTCCGTCGCCGTCGGCGTGGTGACGGATTCGGATCGGACGCCCTTCGAGAACGGTACGGCGAAGCAATTTTGCGACCGATTCGAGATCCGGTCGGAGTTTCTCGAACGCCTCCCACTCGATGAGCGGGTCGACGTCTGCAGGGGCTGCACGCTCCTCTACCGCGGCGTCAAGGCGAGCCTCGATCTCCGTCGCCTCCTCGTCGTCTAGAGCAGTCAGGGAGTCGGCTTCGATCTGGATTGCCCCTTCCCGATGCTCGGGGGTTCCGCTCACGCGGACGTAATCGTCGACCGAAACTTCCGGATAGGCACGCACGCCGGCGGATTCGAAGATTGCACAGGGAACGATTCCCGATTCGTCGCGCACGTGAAAGAGGGTCGGACCGCCAGTCTGTTTGATCTGAACGACCTGTCCTGCGAGATAGACCGTACTACCGACGTTGTCCTCTAGCTCCTCGACGGGTGTAATATCGTACTCGTGGGAGACACTTTCGAGTTCGTAGTCGTCAATATCGACAGAGCGGAACGAAACATCACCGTTCTCTCGTACTTCTTCGAGATCGACGACCAGCTGGTCGCCGACCTCGTACTCCCCGTCGAGTTTCGATTCGTGCACGAGTCCGGAGACGAACTCGGACAGGTCGACGAAGACACCGTATTCGACGACGCCGTTGACCGTCGCAAGATACAGACCGTCCTCCGTCACCTCGTCGAGCGTACACTCCGAATCGAGATCGTAGACCACGGGAGACTTCGTGTCACCCGTGCTGGTTGCCTCATCGTCAGTCATCGTTATCGAAGAATGGCAACGACCGTGTAAAACGCTTTGCAACTCGTGTGGACGCTACGGCCCGTCAGAAGACTGTTCGGACCTACTCGAGGACTGTGAACTCGGTTGAGTCCATATCCAGAAACGCAGTTTCATAGCCGTCGTGGCGCGACACGCGGGGATCCGACGTGATGTCGAGTCGGATCGTTTCAATTGTATCGAGGGAATCAGCCGCCAATCCGTAGTGGTAGTCGACATCGTGGTCGAGTGTCGCCGACAGCGGCTCGTCGGAGAAGACCGCATCGCCATCCCGATATCCGGTCGCTGTGATCGACATCTCGGGAAGCGGTATCCGATTGTACGGCGTACGCGGTGAGACGAGGAGATACGGCTGCTCATGGAACCGTGAGTTGGATTCGATGAGACTCACCGCAATATCGGCATCACCGCTGGTCTCGGTCCCCAGCAAACGGCCGGGGAGCGATTCAGGTGCCGGAACGGTCGACATGGGCATTTGCATGTCGTGTCCCTCATGCTCGTCATGCCCATCGTGGTCACCATGATTGTCGTGTTGCATCAACGGAACGGCATCCCGGCGTCCTCTCTCGTCCTCATCGAACTCCTCGAACGAGAGGTCGTAGATGTCATCGACAGCGTACTCGAAGTCGATTTCCACGGTCGTACCGTTCTGGAACAGTCCCTCCAGCTCCCCGACCGGCCGGGCCTCGATCGGTGCTGCCTGAATCTCGGCGGTGTATCCTCCTTCGGTATCGAGTTGGACATTGTCGCCGTAATGAAATCCCATCCGCTGTGAGATCATCGGCCACGGCCGGAACGACGTCTCCAGTGTCCCCTCCGAATACAGGTCCAACTGGAGTTCGGTCGGCAGTACCGTCCCGGTTTCACGATCCCAGACGGTAACCATCAGGTGCATGGCATCCGATTCCTGAACGTCGACGCGGTCCATACCGCTCGAAGTGACGTTGTAGAACCGATGCGGGAACGTGTAGTGAAGCGCAAATCCGTAGTCGCCACTGTGGGCAATGCCGTACGTCGCCATGTCCTCGACACCAGCGGGCATATACACGGCGTCCGGGCGGTCCTCAACAACGGGGACACTCTGCCAGACGGACTCGGTCTCGAAGGTATTCAGACAGCCAGCAAGAACGGCACCACTGATCGCGGCCCCCGATTTCAGTAGCGTCCGCCGATTCATACCTCAGCGAAGGGGGCAGGAACTATTACGACTTCTGGTCCGTATGACGAACGAGGACAGAGTTTCAGTTCCAGTATCTGCGCATGACAGCGATTGGCAAAACCCCGCTGAGCACTACCCCGACAAGCAAGTGTTCGGAAGGTGGGATGTACTCCAGTACCGAGCCGTCGCTGTCATATCGATACGCATCGTCCTCACCAGGATATTCCGCCGGTTCAAACTCCTGCCGCTGAACCGTCACGTCCCCCCCGACTTCACCACGGAACCAGACCTGATCTCGAACGCCTTCATCCTGATTAACACCTTCAGCACTGTATCGGATCTCACCCTCAATCGTGCCATCCGGGTCGTCATCTAGCTCTATCTTGCTCGTGGCGGTTTGCTCACTCATCGGGACGAGCGCTAGCTCTCCGGAGCCGTGAGTTTCCTCCGTATGTACAAATACTTCTCCCCCGTGGCCGTGCGGGGATGGATCCTCGAACGTCACGATAGCCTCCGCGATTCGCTCCCCATCCTCGTTAGTGCCTTCATCCAGATCCACATCCGTAATCCGTTGTGCGGGAATATCTGGGTCAGCAAGGTCGAAATCTTTCTCTATTGCAGCTTCGAGATCCGGGCCAGTTGTAGATACCCTGACCGAATGTGTGTCATTGGTAACATCGTACTTCTGACTAAAATCCCAGGTAGTGCTCCACTTCTCTCCGGGCTCTAATTCAGGTGACGTATTTAGAATATCCTCATCATCGACAAATACGGAGGCCAGTACGATTCCTAATTCATCTCCTGTATTAGAGAGACGGATTGTCCCACACTCCCGTTCCTTATCAATTAAAATAAAATATTCAATATCATCTTCAGTACTTTCCAGCTTCTCAGTATTGCTTGTGCTGTCGTGTACTATTTCACAATCATCTGCTGACGCAATCCCACCAAGTCCAGTTATAAAAACAACTGTTAGGAACATCATCAACAAAATGGCACATGTGAGTTGGCGCATTTCAACACACCCCCTCGTACTCAGAACTACAGTTGGGATCAAGGCTGCTCTCTGGGTCAGTAGCGGCCTCAATCAGTGCCGACTCCGATCGTAGTCCGGAAACCGAAGCATCAACCGAGAACTCATCAATCTTCGATCGCCGCATGGTGCGAGCACTATCCGCGGGTAGCTGTTCGATCATATTACCGGATACTGTACCACTGGTCTCCTGCACACGCGTGGGATCGTCGTAAGAATCTACGGTTTTCGTGTCATGGACTAGCTTCGAGAGTTCCCATGTGGTCGTCTCCGTAGTTGATGCCACTCGGATATCGTGATTCGAGTTAGCCCTCCGATACGCGGATCCAACGTTCGTGGTTTCACCCACCGATACCCAACTGGTCGTCGTATCTTCGGTCTGGTTCTCCGCTACGTACAGATCAACCGTCTCTCGGGCCGTGACAGCGAATTTGTACTCCGTTACTGTAGTAGGTGAGGACACTTGTGGAGGATATTTTGACACTTGGCGTGTTTCGCCAGTATAACGTCCCGACGAGTCGCCCATCGACTCGACCCATTCAGTTTCTCTGGTCGTCCGGGACTCCGTGTCTGTCCCGGCCTCCGTCCAAGCCACCCGTGTCGAAACGAACCCATTGCGTGCCGATTCCCGATTAAATGTTCGGGTCTCAGTTGAATAAGTCGTATCCGTATGTCGTTCTTCGAGTTCGACAGTGTCCGTTTCTGTCGATGAATCGGACACCTGATACCCGGACCGTTCCAATGAGACCCGCTCATTCGGTGATGTTGCAGTCCGTTCACTCATGAATCCCTCGACAGTATATTCGACATCTGCAACCTCGACACTCTTCGGTTCCGGCATGATCCCCTCAATCTCCGGGATTTGGTGTCTCATAGAGCTACCATCCTGACTCGCCGTATTTGAGACTCTCAACCTCGGATACTCACCGTCCGCAAATGAGTCAATCTCGACCGCTACCCGACCGGTATAGTATTTCAGGGCGTCCTGTCGTGCTGCATCATTGGTGTCATCAACAGACGGGTCCGGATCAACAACACGCCAGAATTGAACGGAGCCCTGACCGTTCTCGATCTTGAGCCGCGTATTCAGATCGTATTCCGGAGCGGCTATCTGATATCCTTCCGTTTGAACATCGAACAGGACCTGATCACCCGATGCGTACGGCCCCTCTGAAACCTCAGATACGCTTTCGATTTCCGGAGCATAAAAGTCGTAGAGGTCGAGTTCATAGGATGTCGAATAGCCTTCTCGATCAGTTGCAACCAATGTTGGAACATCGTCAAACTCGATCCCAATCTCGTCAGTACTGTGGTACAGCCGGTCCCGGTCACCGACCCGAAACGAGAGTTCTGAACCATCTGGATCGAACGACCTGCTCGGGTCGACGCGCAATTTGTATCCTCTGTCGTGCGAATCCTGCCCGGGATCAACAATATCGACGTGCACTTCTGGTGGACTGTGCTCAACCCAGAAACTGTCAGTCTGTTCAGTGATAAATGGTGCGTCGATGGTGATTGGGGACTGCCCTGGATCCTCACGAGCCCAAGAAGATTGGACAACAAGTTGATCATGTGCAACGGCATACTCCGAGGAAATATTTTCTAATAATAATACGATCTCATTATGCTCAACCGACAGTTGTTTTTTTACATCATCCGGATCCGCCCCATTCAAATCAATCACCATCTCGTGAACAGCCGTATACCGCTCCTCGTCGATGCGTTCGTGATACGAGTCAACCGGCGTATTAACGAATTCTGCACTAACTAGCTCGGGCCGCCCCTGCTGCGTCGAATCGGTCGCCACCTGCTCACGATCGTCCATGGCTACTGCACGAATGGGCGTTTCAGACCCATCATCAGGCAGCGTTGCTGAAAACGTCTCCTCGTGTTGTGAGCGGTCGGTCCCCTGATCGAGCGTCGTCGATGCTATTTCGTCATCCCCAACATACACTGACACGGTATCCAGAGAACCGAACTCGTCTGCTGCCACTGCAGTTCCGCTGACGTGGTTTCCGTTGCGCTCGACGTCGAGTTCAATTTCGGGGGCAGGATCAGCGATCACTTCGTCCCCATCAGGGAAAGTCGCACGGTGGGACTCCCCATCGAGATCGACCGTAGCGTAGAACTCGTGTATGCCCGGCGCCCACTCCACAGTGGTTTCAGTGCCAGCACCAACCACCTCATCGCCAGCATACCAACGGACAGAATCGGCTGCCACGGCATCGGCTCCAGCAAGTTGATACTCCCCTTCGAGCGGCTGCTCGCCGGTGACCAGCTGATCGCCATCAACGGACACCGATGGCCCGGACTGTGACTCACCCCGAGCGGTAACCACGAGTTCATCCTCACCCACCTGCCCAGTGTCGTCAGTAACTACAAGATTGAGTACGTAATCTCCCGACGAGGAAAACGTCTCGGTCATCCTGAGCTCGTCGTCCGCGTCTTCGTCGGGGGTGACAACGTCCCCATCGAGAAGCCATTCGACGGTATCGATGGAGGTCTGAGGTGCCTCGACAGTTCCGGTATATGATGACTGTTCGCCGACTGTAGGTGTCGTATCTCCGGAGATGGAGACATCGAGCGCCGGTTCGCGCCCGACAGTGACGTACATCGTGTCCGTATCGGTGTTACCACGGTCGTCAGTAACGGTTACTTCGACAGCGTACTCTCCCGTCTGTTCCGGAACGAATTCGGTCCGATCACAGTCAGAACATACTGGTGTCGAGGTCGCTCCGTCAGGTGTTTCGATCACCCACCTGTACTCCTCGATCTCTCCTGCAGGCGACCAGGACCCGGCCCCATCAAGAAAGACTGTCTGTCCGACGTCGGCTTCTTGGTCAAGTCCTGCCTCCGCGAATGGGTCGACATTGTCGCCCGAATTCCCGGCGGCAACATGACCGACTCCACCGCACGCAATCCCGAGCATACAGAGGACAACGACTCCGAGGTATGTATATTTCATTTATTCTTGCAGGATTTAATTCCTGCATAGAATAAAAAGGTGTGGAAGACACTGAACAGTCGTGAGTACAGAGGAAAAGCGAGGTGCCGACAGCTAGTCAGTTCTCACCGGGGAGATCCTGAAACGCGCCAACAAAATCGTTGTGATCGGAAAGGTCGGCGACTGTTTCGTCAACGCTCCCCCGGAGTTCATCGACCTGTTCACAGAGTTCGGTATATTCCTCGCTTGCTTCGAGTTCACGATCCGATTTTTCCGTTTCGAGCAGGGACTTTTTCGAGACAAGTGAGTAGTACCGCTGGATATCAGCCTCGTAGCTCGATCGAGTCTGGACCCGATCGACAACATCGATCAGCTCATCTTTGGAGACTGGCTTGACGAGATAGTCATCGAAGCCCATTTCGATAATATCGAAGTCGGGATCGACAGCAGTTACCATGACGACACGACAATCGAATCCTCGGTCACGTATCTCGTCAAGGACCTCGTCACCGGAGAGACCCGGCATCCGGCGATCGAGGAGTACGATCTTGACCGAGTCTTGCATCTTTTCCAGAGCGTTCTCGCCGTCATACGCCGTTTCGACGTTCCAGTCGGGTTTGAGCCAGGCTGCAAAGAGATCGGCGAGTCGTGATTCGTCGTCTACGACGAGGATGTCAACAGGTTGGTCGGGCATAGTCAATTTTGGTTAGGGGTACGTTCGGTGTTCGTGCACAGTATGGGAATGGCGGTAATGGGTGATAAATGCCGTGGCTGTATGTAGGCTATATTTTATATAAATAAATATATTACTCTTCCGCTTCGGCGTCAGTCCCCACATCGAGGAACCGCTCCACACCATCGTTCTCGATAGTTTCGTAGGCGGTAATCTCGAGCAATGCGAGAGATCCCACCAGAAGCACCATACCGAAGATCGGGAGCGCGATCATAACGACCAGCACGAGCCCACTGAAGAGATACTGAATTGCACTGTACCCGGGTGCATACTTTGCGACTGCAATTCCGTTCAGTGCAGCGTCAATAATGCCCAGATCCTCCGTGGAACGTGACAGAACGTACCCGGTTCGGAACATGAGCAAAACAATTGCCAGGAATGTGTAGAACCCGAACGCAGCACCGACCCAGAAAACGAACGAATCACTGGCAAGCGCCAGTGTAAAGTACACTACTGTGATCGTGACGCTGAGTATAATGAGCCCCGAAAACAAAAGCCCTCGACGAAAGTTAGCCCGTATTTCGCTGAGGAACATCCGGGTAAGTTTTCGGTCGGATATCGAATCCATCTCCGTGCGGTGATGGACCGAGCGGGAGATGGTGATTACTGCCGCAAGGCAGACGGGGCCGATCGTCAGAACAGGAAACATGAACAGCACGCCGAGTAAGCTAACAACTGAGACGATGATGATCTGGTCGTAGACCAGCCGCCCCCACGGCTTGATCGAGCCAAAAAAGTCGAGAGCAGTCACCGGGTCCTGGGAAGCCATCGAACGGTAGTTTTTACCGATCGTTCAAAGAGTCACCGAAACAGCGTTCTACTTTCCTTCGAACTCGGGGTCGCGATCGCTCATGAATGCAGTGACGCCTTCCATCAGATCGTCAGTTGCCATCAGGTGACCGAAGGCCTGTGCTTCGATTTCTAGCCCCGCCTCGGCGTCTTCCCAGCCCTTCTTCATTGCGCGTTTGGTGTAGCGCTGGGCGATCGGTGGTCCGGCAGCGAGATCCGCCGCGAGGTCGTAAGCTTCCTCCCGCAACTCGTCGTTTCCAACAACATCGTTGACGAAGCCATAGTCGGCCATCGTTTCGGGATCGTAGCGTTCGGCGGTGAAGATTATCTCCTTCGCCCGCCCCTCGCCGACGATCTGCTGGAGTCGCTGGGTTCCGCCCCACCCCGGGAGCAGTCCGAGATTGTGTTCCGGCTGCCCGAGCTGTGACCGTTCGCTCGCGACGCGAAGATCAGCACACGTTGCGAGTTCCATCCCCCCACCGAGACAGTAGCCGTCGATTCCGGCGACGACGGGGAGATCACTATCCTCCAGTTTCCCGAAGGTCTGCTGTCCCTTCCGAGAGAGTTCGACTGCTTCGATCGGATCTGCACCGCTTCCGGCCATACTCTGGACGTCCGCACCGGCAGAGAACGCCTTCTCACCCGCACCGACGAGAAGGATTGAACGCACCTCTTCGTCGGCTTCGAGCAGCTCGATTGCTTCGCCGAGTTCGTCGAGCAGCTCCCCGCTGATGGTGTTCATCCGGTGGGGCCGATCGAGCGTTATCGTCCCGACGCGATCGTCGGACGTCTCGATGCTGATCGTGTCAAACTCGTACGAGTCGTCGTCTTCGCCGCCGCCGTGGAACCCGCCCTGCTCGGCAGCCTCGGCGAAGTAGTCTGCGGGTTCGTACCTGGCAGCACTCGTCTCTTCGTACGCGTCTTCGAGTGTCTCGAGCAAGTGGTCGAGACCGACATCGTCAGCGAGCTTTGCCGGGCCATTCGGGAATCCAGCACCGAGCATGACCGCCTCGTCGATGGCATCGGCCTCGGCGACATCGCCACCGATCAGATTCGCGACTTCGTTCGCCATTACTGCAGTCAGGCGATCGCTGACCGACTCACTGACCTGATCGGATGGGACGTCGGCACCGCCGTTCTCGTAGTCGTAGAATCCCTTCCCGGTCTTCTTGCCGAGCTCCTCGTTCTCGACCTTCTCGGCGAGTAGTGGGCAGGGCTCGTACGCCTCCCCGAGCACGTCGTGCATGTATTCGAGGACGTGATAGCTCACGTCGTTGCCGACCTGATCGCCTAGCTCGAAACTACCCATCGGCAGCCCCATGCCGTACTTGGTCGTGCTGTCGACTTCCTCGATCGTCGCTTCGCCCTCGTGGACGAGCCAGCAGGCCTCGTTCATCAGCGGGACGAGAATGCGATTGACGATGAACCCGGGGCTGTCCCTGTGGACCCGTACCGGTGTCTTTCCGAAGTCTTCGGCCAGTTCTTCGATAACGTCGAGCGTCGCCTCGTCGGTGTGTTCGCCGGAGATTACTTCGACTAACTGCATCCGGACCGGTGGGTTGAAAAAGTGCATCCCGCAGAACTGCTCCGGGTTGTCGGTGAACTCGGAGAGGTCGGTGATCGACAGTGATGACGTATTGGTCGCGAAAATCGCCTGGTCTGGGGCGTACTCGGAGGCCTCCGTGTAGACGTCCTCCTTGATCCCCATCTTTTCGGGGACGGCCTCAATGACCACATCGGCATCGGTGACCGACTCTTCGACGTCGACGAGCGGAGTCACACGGTCGAGCGCGGCGTCGGCATCTTCCTGACTGATCTGGTCTTTTTCCGCGAGTTTATTCAGGCTCCACTCGATGTCGTCGTAGCCGCTCTGGACGAACTCTTCGTTGATATCACGGAGCGTTACGTCGTATCCTGCGAGCGCCGCAACTTCGGCGATTCCATGACCCATGTTACCCGCACCCAGAACTGTGATACTGTTGATATCGTCAATCTCCATGAAGAAAACGTCTACATCCAGTAGGTTTAACGTTTCCCTATCGACCCTGATAAACTATCTTTGAGTTCATCTCAGGTTACAAAGATACTTATTGATCACGATAGATGTATCAGCCATGGACTTTGGGCTCTCAGACGAACAGCGAGCGATCCGCGACGAGGTACGGAAGTTCGCAGAAAACGAGGTCGCACCGGTTGCAAAGGAACACGACGTCGAGGAGACGTTCCCGCACGAGGTGATGGACGAAGCCGCAAAGATGGGCCTGACCGGGGCACACATCCCGGTCGAGTACGGCGGGGCAGCCTACACGCCCCTCGAAATGTCGATCATCACCGAGGAGCTGTTCGCCGTCGATCCAGGTATCGGCCTGTGCATCACAAGCGCCGCGTTCGGGGCCGACTCGCTTATGGAATACGGAACCGAGGATCAAAAAGAGCGCTACCTCGAACCGATCGCTGAAGGCGAGGCGATCATGGGTGCAGCGATCAGTGAACCGGATACCGGTTCGGACGTTTCCAGCGTCTCGACGCGCGCCGAAAAGGACGGAGACGAATGGGTGATCAACGGTAACAAGATGTGGATCACTAACGGTACCGTGGGTGACTTCTTCGTCGTCATGTGCAAGACTGACGACGTTGACGACCGTTACTCCGGATTCTCGCAGATTCTTGTCGAGTCCGACCGTGACGGCTTCGAGGCCGACAAGATCACCGGGAAACTCGGCATTCGCTCGTCCGACACGGCCGAGCTGATATTCGACGACGTACGCGTCCCCGAGGAGAACCTCATCGGGACCCGCGGAGCCGGCTTCCTCCAGTTGATGCAGTTCTTCGACGAAACCCGAACCATGGTCGCAGCACAGGGCGTCGGTATCGCCAAGGGAGCCTGCGAGCGCGCCCTTGAGTACGCGCAGGACCGCGAGCAGTTTGGCAAGTCCATCAGCGAGTTCCAGGCAATCCAGCACAAGCTCGCCGATATGCACACGAAAACGGAGGCCGCACGCCAGCTCACCTACAAGTCCGCCTGGAGCGTCACCAACGAGGACGACGACCTCACCGCGCTGGCATCGATGGCAAAGGAGTACTCCTCACGGGTCGCAGTCGACGTCGCCGACGAAGCCGTCCAGATCCACGGCGGCGCAGGCTTTGTCAACGACTTCGACGTCGAACGGCTCTACCGTGACGCCAAGATCACCCAGATCTACGAGGGAACCTCGGAGATCCAGAAGAACATCATCGCGCGCGAACTGCTCGGCAAAGGGTTCTGATCGGCCCGGATCCCCGTTTTCGTGAGAGCTATACCCGAACAGCCCCGGATACGGGATGTGAGCGACCCACTGACAGTTTTGCGTGATGACCCTGTCATGGCGGACCTGATCGACGAGCACGGTCCTGTTCATGTCGAGCCAGCAGAAAATGAGTACCAGCGCCTCGTCGTCTCGATTATCAACCAACAGCTCTCGACCGCTTCCGCGAACGCGGTTAGAGAGCGTGTCGTCTCGCTGTTCGAGGAACCGATCACACCGACTGCGATGCTCGCTGTCGACCAGGACGCGCTGCGCGATGCGGGCGTAAGCCGACAGAAAGTGGAGTACCTGCGCGAGGCTGCCGAAGCGTTCCGTCGCGGGGACTTCACACGATCCGGGCTCAAAGACAGCTCTGACGAAGACATCGTCGCGACACTCACCGAAATCCGGGGCATCGGCGAGTGGACGGCCCGGATGTACCTCATCTTCGTGCTCGGGCGTGAAGACGTCCTGCCACTTGGTGATCTCGCGGTCAGAAATGGAGTCGACGAACTGTACGGCAACGGTGACGGTTCCATGACCCGGACCGAAATGCACGAAATCGCGAACGTCTGGCGTCCGTACCGGAGTTACGGAACGAAGTACGTCTGGCAAGCGTACGAGTCCGACTAGTTACTCTTCGAGTTCGACCTCGTCGTCGTCAGCGTCCGCACGCCGGGAGACGTCGACGTGATAGTGTTCGAGAATATCTCGTCCGAGCAAGAGAGGGTACTCCATATGGCTTCGATCCTCAACGTTTGCGGCAACAGTGTGGCGTCGCCCGCCGACCCCGACGACGATATCGACGATCGGCCTGACTTTCGACCGTTTCGAGCTTCCAGATTTGACCCGCATCTTGCTCTTTATCGGCCCCGCACCGATCTCCGCGGCGAGGCTCGTGTCGATGCTCGTTCGGGTCGCACCTGTGTCCGATTTGGTGTAGACGGTCTTCGAGTCGCTCGTCCCGCTGACCAGCACTTCCTCGGTGTACCCGATCGGGACGATTTCGTGTTCCCTGTGGGACGGCTGTGGTCTGGCGGCGGGTACCGAATCATCGAGCGTCCGGGCAATCGACTCGACGAGATCATCATCGACTGTTCCGCCTGCCCGCTCGACCGCCAGCTTTGCAATGTATGGGGCGGGGCTGGTACCTGTCGCCTCGAAGAAGCCCTTGAACCCCGCTGTGGGATTGACCTCCAGCACGTACCAGCCGTCCGCGCCCTCGATCAGATCGACCCCCGCGTAGTCGAGACCGATCGCATCCGTTGCAGTCCGAACGATCTCGCGTATCTCGCTGGTCAACTGATCGGTCGCGTCTCGAACGTCGCCCCCAAGCGAGACGTTCGTCCGCCAGTCCCCCTCCGGCGCGTAGCGGTGCATCGCGCCGATGATCTCATCGCCGACAACGTAGACCCGCAGATCCCGATGTTTCTCGCCGTCCCGTTCGATCAGATCCTGCAGGAACGCATACCGGTTGCCGACCATCGCGTTGACCGACTCCTCGGGACCGACTTTCCACGTGCCGCCCCCGTGGGTTCCGATCGACGTCTTGTACACTGCCTCCACACCGAACTCCTCCCGTCGTCGTGTGAGCGTATCACTTCCCAGTGCAAGTAACGCGTCGGGGACTGGAACACCTGCATCCGCGAGCGTCGTCGCAGCAGCGAACTTGTGCATCGCCGTCATCGTCGCCTCCGGCGTGTTCAGCATCGGCCGGGTCTCCTTGAAGACGTTCGCAATACCGAGCTCCTCGCAGGGCTGTGGGGTATTTGAGAGCAACAGCCGGTTCGTTACAACGTCGACATCCGGTTCGATCGACACTGCACTCCCGTCGATACTGACAGACGTGTTCTCCGCCCGCAACCACTCGGTCCCGTACCCCAGATCGTCCACGGCGTTGAGAATTGCCTTCGTCTCCTTGCTGTTGTGGAGACTCAATACGCCGACAGTTAGATCATTGTCCATGTCTCAGAGTACGGAAGCCGCATAAAAACGTTATCCGGTATCGCTCCGTCGGCCGAATCCGGGGGCGCCGTTTATATCCTTGTATGGACTGGTATGGGCATGATCAACGGCGACGGAACAGCAGTCGAGCGGTTTGCCGATCCCGCTGAGGAGTCTGGCGACCCGTTCATCTACCCTGACGGGCGCGTCGAGCCCGGAGAACGGGCGTACCTATACCACGAGGTCAGCCAGACGTATCTGGGTGATCCAGTCAACATTCCCGTGACTGTTATCAACGGTCCTAGTGCTGGACCAACAGTGTTTCTCAGTGCGGCCGCCCACGGCGATGAACTCAATGGAATCGCGGTCGTCCGAGAAGTAGCACACGACTGGGATCACTCCAATCTCAACGGCACCCTCGTCTGTCTTCCCGTTCTCAACGTTCCCGGCTTTCTCGCGCAACAACGATATCTACCGATCTACGACCGGGATCTCAATCGGTCGTTTCCCGGAAGCCACACGGGAAGCGGCGGCCGACGCATCGCAGCACGGATTTTCGACCACTTTATCGAGCCCTGTGACCTCGGCCTCGACTTCCACACCTCCACACGAGGCCGAACCAACATGCTCCACGCCCGCGCGGACATGACTGACGAAGATGTCGCACGACTTGCTCGCGCGTTCAGCACGAACGTTATCCTCGACTCGGAAGGACCAGGCGGCACCCTCCGACGCGAAGCGAGTGAAGCCGGTGTACCGACGATTACGGTGGAGATGGGGGAAGCCCACCGGTTCCAGCGGCCCCTGATCAACCGTGCTCTGAACGGCGTCGTCAGCGTACTCGCGGAATACGGTCTCTCCGCAGAGAGTACGGTCCACTGGCCGGGCTGGCGAACGGTCATCAGCGAGGAGAGCGAGAAGACCTGGCTTCGGGCCGATGTGGGCGGTATCGTCGATATGGAACACGAGCGAGGTGCGCTTGTCTACGAAGGCGATCGGGTCTGTACTATCTCGAACCCGTTCAAAACCAGTGCAGAGACCGTCAAAGCCCCCTTTACTGGCATTCTCGTCGGGGTCCTCGAAAACCCGGTCGTGTATCCCGGTAATCCTCTCTGTCACCTCGTTGAGCTAGACGCCGATACGCTTCGCGCAGTCGAACGCCAGCAGCAGTACGATCCGAACCGGGAGTCGTTCCTCTAGGTCCACACCTTTTCAACCGATCACGGGCCAACGCCGGGTCATGGTTGCACCGCCACACGCCACATCGAGGGACCTGCGATGATCCCGACGATTGCGCCGCTCTCACAGGTTATTGACGGGGTCCGTGTTGCAGAAGGGACGACAACAACCTGTGACAACTGTCAGCAACAGCTCGAAGAGGGCCATCCGGTACGCAGTCGGATCGAGCAGCAGTCGCTGGTCGAAGAGTGGACGCCCAGTCGGTTGCACTGTGAACGCTGTGGGCATCAGGAGTCACTCAATACACCCGGAACTGCACTCGTAGCTGGACAGCTCGGTACTGTTCGAGATACGCACACACAATCCTCATGGCTTGTACTCCTCGAACCGGAGCCGATCGGCGTGTATCCTACCTGGCTCTCGCCCGGTTCGAAATGAAAAACGCCCCCATGCACGATGCATGGGGGCGCAGTAT
>NZ_JAKRVY010000011.1 GCF_023638055.1 Natranaeroarchaeum aerophilus
ACACAGTTCCAACACCCTGCTTCCTTCATTGAGAACGTTTCTATGACACGCTCATACTCATACCAAGATTTCTCACTCCAGTAGAAGACCGATATCGAAGGAGTCGATCAAGTCGGATTTAGTGTATTAATGCTGCATATGCGCTGTGTATTCAGCACGCGGTTTCTATCAGCTTTCGTGGACTTCAGTACAAAATAGCGGCTCTCATAAGGAGGCACACCGAGGGATGTTTTTTGGTTACGTGACGGCCCGCCCCGCGCGTCGCATTCCGCCCTCCGCGTCGCTCGCGACCGACCATTCCGGGCGGGCTTCCGCTCCGGTAGGTGCGGTTCCTGCCGGGCTAAAGTGCATGTGCCCTCGACGCCAGCGCTTCACCCGTTCGGGTCCTGCGGACCTCGGCGAAGCCGACCCCGACGGACGTGGTTGCGTCGCGGCGAACGGGGAATGCGCTGGCCGCTCGCTCCGGGCGGGTCGCTGGAAGACTCACTCCGCTCGTCTTCCAAGCCCTGCCTCGCTACACTCGGCAGGACGGCGCGCGGTGCTGGTTGGGTGGTCTCCCTATGGCGCGCTCTCGCTCGCGCCCATAGGGGCGCTCGCGAAGGCGCGAGCGAGAGCGCGTAGATGATTCTGTCGGTCGGTGTCGTCGGAAAACCGCGATGTATAGGCATCGCGGTGGTGGCGCGTGAGCGCCTTCGGAGCAAGTAACTCCAATGTCAAGTAACAACTCTAGTAGCAAGGTCGTTTCGGTGGATGAACAGGCATTCGAGAACGCGGACGAGCAGGCGGTCGACGAGGATGGCTTCCCGGTCGTCGACGAGACGCCGGAGTTCGAGGCGGCGGTCGAGCAGGAGACGCAGGCGAAGGTGGATGCAAACCACCCGGATGGGATCGCTGACACGAGCAAGGACCGGATTCACGGTGTCACCCTCGAACAGGAAGAGCGCATTCAGGCGCGGGAAGCCGAACTGGAGCGCATCAGTGCCCAAGCCGAGATGGGACCACAGGATGGTCGGGAGCAACGCACGCGAGAGATCGCTGCGAGGCGGAGCAAAAAGCGCCGAACCATGTTCCAGAAGCGCGCGGCAAGCGTGAATCCGAAAGCCAATCCTGAGCGGGCCGATCCCCGAACGAAACTCGCACGGGAGGACCTGGCGGCTGTGAACAAACACGCCCGACGGTTGGCAGCCGAACTCGATGGGTGGTCCCGGGCAGCGATCAGTCGCTGGCTGGCCGAGGCGATCGTCGATGGCAAGAGTATCACCGACGCGGTTGTCAGCGTGCTCGAAGCGTGCAAGACGGCGCGTGGGCATGCGGTCCCGATCGGGGAACTCGAGGACGTCGCTCGTAACGAGGTGACCGTTGAGGGGCGTGTAGAGACTCTCTGGAAACCATCGCATCCAAAGATAGCCCAAGTCGGGCTGATTGCAGATGATAGTGGGAAGACCCGGGTGACGATCTGGAAGGCTTCAGACGCGAAGTGGCTTCGAGAAGGTGAGCGCGTTCGTATTCATGGGGCCTCCCGGAACTGGTACGAGGGGCGCGTCTCACTGGCCGTCACTGGGTGGAGCACCATTATGTTCCCAGGACGCGGTCGGTGGTGGGAATAGCCGGTAATCGGAGCTCTCTTTTTTGCTGTGTGCCAGACCGACCCTGACCCCGCCGCCCCACCCACCGCTCCGTGCTCGCGATGCTGCGCGCGCAGCCACAACCAGAAGGAAGGAATGAATCTCAAGGAACTCAAATACATCTATCAGACCGCCGAACCGGTGGTAGAGTCCTGATTGTCTGAGTCAAAGAAGTAATGAAGTCCGGAGGGTCGATCGTATAGTGTCACAGATGTGGCTTCGGTATATTCGCCGAAACACTCATTTCAGGTCTATCCATTTATGAAAAAGAATGTTGAGTTCCGGAGAAGGAGCTGATACCGCGGAAGCAGGGAGGACCCAGTGCGAGAACTCCACATCCTCCATGACATCATTGAGCCACAAATCGGCTCACTCATCGAGTACTATGCCGAGAGCTGAAAACGCGGTCGGTGTGGATTCCTGCCCCATGGGTGGTTCGCAACTGTCCTTACCGGAGGCAACATCGAGACGGAGCTGTACGAGGACTTCTCCGAAGTTCATACAGACAATCAAGAGGCTCGAGTGTTCGTGGATATCCCAGTCGGGCTCCCGACAGGGAGTAGGCACCGTTGCGACATCGAGGCGCGTAATCTCCTCGGCTGCCGTGGTAACTCCGTGTTCTTTCCGCCGTGCGAATCTGCAGCCGCCATTGAAGATTACGACGAGGCCAACACGAGACATCGAGAGGAGATGGATCACGGTCTCTCCCAACAAGCCCACGCAATCAGCGACAAAATCAACGAGGTACAAACGGTCATGGACGAAACCTACGACGTGCCAATCTATGAGAGTCATCCAGAGCTCTGTTTCTACGCGCTCAACGGGCAGCCGGTTGCTTACTCGAAATCTTCGAAGCGAGGTCTCGTGTTCCGTCAGCATCTCCTCGAGGAGAAGCACTCTGGCATGAATGATAAGTACGAGCAGATACTCGACGACACTCTCCGGAAGAACATCCGGCGAGACGATATTCTCGATTCGATGGCCCTCTCACTCGCCGCGCAGAGTGAGAAGTTACAGAGCGTTCCAGAAAACCCAGCGCCAGAGACCCCGCGTATCCACTACCCGGCCACACCCGCGCTCGCAGAGAGCCCGTGGAGTGAACTATGACGATTCAGGAGGCAATCGACCGGCTAGACGTGGAGTTTCAAAAGACACCGCTCAGGTTCACGGTCGAGACCGCACTCCAAGCCCGGCTCCTCGAACTCCTACGGGCCAACGTGGGGGAGACAATTCAGGTACGCGGTGGCTACAACACGGCCGATGCGACTGGGTACAAGCGAAAGTATCTCGATCGAATCGCGAAGCCACAGTCCATCAATAGTGTTCAACCAGAGGTGAATTTCGGCATGTCAGGCGAGGGGAATCGGAGCCTCGATATCGCAGTTCTAGAGCCGCGTCACGATTCGGAATATGACGACCTCGACTATCTTCCGGGGGTAGATGGCCCGAGGGTCACGGTCCGTCTTGTGGACGGAAGTAAATACTTCTCGACCATGTCGGTCAAACATGCAATCGAGCTCAAATACATCAAGAACGTTGACGTCGCCGGCGCAAAGTTCAAACGTGAGAATATCGACAAGTGGCCGCATTTCTCCGCAGATTTAGCTAAGCTTGGCGACCTCTCGAATGCCGAGTCACGACACCTCATCGTCGTTTCGAACAAAAATCCATTCCAGCAAGGGGAGGTCGATAATCGGAGTACAGCGAAGGCACAGGGGCGTTACGAGAGAGTAAAAAAGGAGTGTGAAAAGCGAGCCGTCGAACTCACCGAAATCCACCCACGGGAATAGGGCAATCAAACCAGTTGTTTGATGATCCACTTAGTCTGAGCCACAGTCCAGCTATATTTACCAAACTGGCTTCGACGAAGACGTCCAAACGGGATCCAGTGCGAACTCATGTCTCGAGTGCAGTGGCAGGATTACTACCAACTCGGTCGAAACCACCTATGAAGACTGTGGACTCGTTGTTGACAAACAACGAAGCGACCACGGTCCGGATTGGCGGATGTACGATGAGGTCAATCTTGAATTCGGTTCGTGTCTTCGCGTTTTTAGTAGAGATCGAAGTTGAGTGGGTGCTTATTCTGATCCCTCTGAGGTGTCCTCAATTAGGATTGAATCGGCAGGAAGGTTCAACAAGTAAGCAGACTTCTCAATCAAATAATCGCGGTGTGCCTCAATCGCTTCTGGAGACCAATCACCATAGTCTCTGCGAGCTACTCGCAGTGCCAGGTCGAAACTTGAACGCGGTTTACCCCGCTTCCCCTGATAGATAGCAGCTTTCTCATCAAATGGCTTCTGAGCAGCCTTTGCATTGAGATCGTACTGTAGAGGAATCAAATTCCCGAGCGTGTTTCTCAACTGACTTGCCTCCTCTCTGCTGAAATTGTCTTCCCAGTAATCGTATTTTTCCATTGCAGAAGCGTATGACTTGGGAAGCACGTGTTCTATATGCATTCCACCGCCTCTCTTCTTAATCCGCTCAACCTTCTGCGAATCACTCAGGCTGTATTCAATAGCAATCAGCAGGCTCTTGTGCCACTTTTCGTCTCCATATACATTATCAGAATACAGGCCATCTCGAACCCGTTCCGGAATATTATCTCGCTTCCTCTTACTCTCAATATACTCCTGGATCTCCTCCAAACTGGCACCATCACGCAGCAGAGTCAGAATCTTGATTGAGGGTATCTTGATTTTCTCACTGGTATAGTCTCCAATCCAGTACGAATAGTAGAATCCGATGAGCTCATCACGCAACTCGTCAAAGTAATCAAGACCGTCTTTCTTAGCGCCAATAAGAATCGTCTTCCAATACAAAGTATGTGACAGATTTTCTAGGATGAAGATTTCTTTCGAACCTGAGTTTTCGATCAGGTTGTAATTGTCCACGAAGTCCCGAATATCTTTGACAATTTTCTTAGGGTTCTGTCCTTCAAACTCGGACTTCAGCTCCTGATACCTCGTTTCCTGTGCCTTGGACTGTTGAAGATACAGCCGATACATTCCAAGGATACTGTCCAAGGTATCATAGTCATCATCAACCTTCGTAGTGATTTCCTGCCAGACCTCGATTACATCGTCCTTGTCTTCATCATCCTCCAAATTGCTAAGCAGATAGCTCTTGGTGAGATCAGAAACCGTCAAATCCTTCCCACGAGTATTGATGGTCTGGAAAAGCCTGACAGCATGTGTAAGATCATCGCTGATGATTCTAATCAGTTCGATATTCTGATCGATGAACTCGAAGAAGTCGTTGAGATCTTCATGTCTATCTCCAAACTTTGTCTCCAGACAATCTATCAGGATTTCAGCAGCCTCAGTGTACCTGTTTTCCTCGTCTAAGTCTATCGATTTGAGTACTGATTGTTCAAGATCAGTTTGCTTACTTGTTCTCAACCGAGGCCTCTCTAACGCCTGTTCATGGAGTCTTCCTTCGACCCTTCTCTTGTTCATATCGCTCAAGTAATCGTGGAAATGGTCGTTGAAGATTGCATAGAGAATGATGAGAGAAGTCATCCTCTGCTGTCCATCCAATATATCAAAACGTGAATCGCCGTCCTCTTTCACCAAAATAACCGATCCCAGGTAGTAGGGACTGTCTCGGTCCTCACTCCACGATTCGTAGAGGTCATCAATCAACTGATCAATATGCGATTTCTCCCAGCTATACGGTCGCTGATACCGAGGAATTTGATAAAGGTCCTCCTCACCATCAAACAGATCCCGGCACTTCACCGGATCCGGATTGAAACTGTGCTGCATTATACAGACTGAATCAAACTACAGTTCTTTAAGGATTTTCACAGAGCTCTCAATACATATTCCGACCTACCGAAAGCACAGGATTCCCTATATCGATGGTGACTGCTCGAGGGTGCATTCCCGAACAGCATTTGAGGAACTCAGCGTAGGTGTGTCGAGGTTTCAACTTTTCAATTGGACAAACCAGCTTGCTCGCAGTTGTTTATTCCCCTAGGATGGGTGCAGGGTGCAGACAAGGCACCTCGCGAACTACTGATGGCGACTAAGAAGATCTACGAAACTGGCTTCGCCGAAGACGTATCGAACAACAACACACCATGTCCCGAGTGTTACGGACACGTGAGAACGAATGCAGTTGAGACGATCTGCGAGGATTGTGGGCTCGTCATCGACGAATAGCGGATCAACCACGGGCCGGAGTGGCGATCGTTCAAAAGTGACGACGAAACTCCGAATCGTGCAGGTACACCACTTACCGTCGCACGTCATGACCGAGGTATATCACAAAAATCGGTCGCAGGACCGATTCAAACGGGAACGAGCCCTTCGGGAGAAAGCACCAGCAGTTAGCTCGAATACGGCGTGAGTAGACCCATAGTCGGTTACAGCCGAAAGCCGAGTGAAACCTCGCACACGGCTTGGGCGAGGTCAGCGAGATGGCCCCGTCCCGGAGTCGGGAGTCACGAACGCCTATAAAACGCTGAACGAAAAGCTAGGGCACCCTGCCAAGCCCGTTTCCCCCATATATTCGTGCCGCGCCTCGCCTCGGTCCTTGAGTGTCCGGACGCATCACGAGACACTAAAGGAACAAGTGGTCTAATCGATGTACGAGTTGGAGAAGGAATAATTTTCTGAGAAATCTATTTGTTTCTACAATGCGTAACCTCCCCTATGACCGAGACATGGGACGACGTCAACGAACAGGTCAAAGCGGACTGGAAAGACGACACCACACCGTTCGAGCGTGTGTACGAAATCGTCGAGCAAACCCACGATGGACAATCGGCAGCCGAGATCGCCGATCGAGCGCTCGTGAGCGAGCCGACAGCGCGTCGCCACTCCAAGGCGCTCGTGAACACGGGCTTCGCCGAGACCGAACAAGACGGCCAAACAACGCTATACAAGCGAAACAGTGACCAGGTCTTGATGGCCCGGATGCGTGAGCTGCGTGAGGAGGTCACCCGCTCGGAGTTGCTTGACAGCATCAAGGACATGAAGGCCGAGATACGACGCTACGAGGACCGCTACGACGTGGTCTCACCCGAGGAACTCGCCCAGCAACTCGACGCCGACGAGACGGCGGGCTGGGACGATCTCACCGCGTGGCGAACGACACGGCAGAATCTCGCCGTCGCCCAAGCAGCACTCGCCTACGACGAGGCCAGCCACCAGCTTGCTGTATGAACGACGACGATCGTGCCGGCGAGTTCGGGCCGATCTATCTTCCGGCACTTCAGCGGATTCGTGACATCTGGCTCGAACTCGAGCCGCTCGTCGACGAAACAGGGTACGACGACGCCGTCGCCCCCACGGAACTACAGATCAGCCTTAGTGATGGGCTCGGCGACGCCGAGAGCGCTCGGCTCGATATCCAGTGGAGTGAACTGGGGATGTATTCGTTCCATTACGTCGATAGCGACGACGTCAATTGGCGCTTCGATTGCCACCCGAACACCCACTCCCCGGAGATTCATTTCCACCCACCACCTGAAGCTGCCACGACGGACGCCGAACTGTCCTGTATCGACGTGACCGAGGTCTCACTTGTGACTCGTGCAGTCCATGCGATGTGGCGAGCAGCGTACGACAGCGATGACGTCGATCAACTGAATAGCGCATCAAACCCGCCGTGAGACGGCATTAGCGCATAGTTCGGTCAGCCGCGTCGATCATCTGGTCGCGAGCGGCTTCGACATCGGAGTAGAGTGCCAATGCGTGTTTGATAAGCCGGCGGTCTTCCAGATTCTCCTCCCAGCGGGTACTCGCGTCGCGCCGTTCGTGAAGCTCGTCACTTACGAGGTCGCCATCGGCGAGCGACTGTTCGAGCTCCTCCCACGTTTCGACGTCGTAGGTGGCCTGCCACTCCTCGATCTCCTCGGTGATCGCGACCAATTCGTTGCGCAGTTCCTCGCGGGTGTTCTCCTCGATGAGCGTGCGGATTTCCTCAAAGAGCAGTCGTGTATAGTCCGGCTGATAGCGCGTGGTCTCGCCGGTCTCGACGCGACGCAGCTGCCCCTGGTCGACGAGATCCTGGAGTTCCTCGTTGGTCGTACTCCAGGCGGCGTCGGCCTGCTCGCTGATCCAGTTGACCGACCGCGGTTCGCGAAGCGTCTCAGCGACCGCACGAATACGGTCACGGGCACTCATCGACTCAGTCCACGACTGGACCCCAACTCGCGAGAATTCGGACATGCTTGGCACCTCTTGTGACGGTGGGGGTCCCCTACTCGCATATATGTTTGTACTCTCTCGTATAATCAAGAGCCCATTGCGAGCGAGGGCGTCCGGACATTGAAATACGAAACCGACAGAAGCTATGAGCCAACCGATGCACAACCGATATTCTGACTTCGAGGAACTGCGTCCGACCGGCGAGGCGTCCCACATTCCGGACACAAGGCTGGACATCGACGGTGTGGGTGACCCCCGGCGGCAACGCGTCGCGACGAGCACTGATGGCTACCCCGATGCGCCGACGGTAACCGACGGCGAGTGCCGGTCCTGTGGGGCGTCAGTCCCAGACGGCCAGACGAAATGCCGGTTCTGTCTCACCAACCATCTCGGTAGTGAGGCCACTAGCACGAACGAGTCAGCGTCGACGACGGTCCTCGGCATCGTCCACCTGGTCGTCGAATCGACCACATTCTACGGCGCCGTCGCGAAGGGCAGCGCCGCGGCGACCCTTCTCTCTGCCAACGACGCGGTGCCGGCCGTCGACGACTACACGCTCATTTACGATCTCGACGAGGCGCCAGCGCGCCAGCTGGCCGATCAATGGCCCTCACTCCCTGACGCGGTACAGGTGTCGTCAGAGGAGGGAGAGCGGCTTCTCAGTGCTGCCCGTGACCGGACTGGGTGGCACGGGCAGGGAGCGTCGGAGCGTCAGGAGCAGGCCCCGACGCGGCTCTACGACCAGCGTGGGGACGGCATCCGCAACGCGTCGCGTCTCGACGTGGTCCTCGACGATGCCGACGACGCGGTGTGGCTGGTTCCAGCGATGGCACTGACCGAATCTACTGGTGAGGCTGCGGGTGATCGGCAGGTGTCGTCGGTACCGACGGTACAGGAACTCGACTGTCAAAACTGTGGACGTGCGACCGACCATCGGTTCAAAACCCATGAGTCGGTCCCGGATGAGGCGTGGACGGGGCACCCGATGTGGGAGTGCCGGGTGTGTGGCTCCCTTCGTCACGGACCCAGTCCCGGGTAACGCCAGTGTTGAGCATCGGTTAACCAACAGTCTGGGAGTATGTTCCAGGTTCGTTGGTTAAAGCCGCGAGCTCCTGCAAGCCCGACGCCAGTCTTGATGGAGAGTCTTTCCCCGCCAGCGAGCGGTGAGGCGCTTCCGATGGAGCAAGAGTTCAAACAAGGGTACCGGATGCATCGTATACTCAGCAATCTCAACCGACTCGACGTCGACCGATTAGACGACGCGGATCGAGGGCGAGTCGAGACCGCGAGAGACCTTCTGGAAGAGGTGAGCCTTCTCACGCGGCCGGGCGACGGAGCCGGGGCGGACGCCCATGCAGACTCCTAACTGGAGTCGCCCGCCACGTCTCGGGAGTCACCTCTCGCGTCGGTTTATCGCCCCCGACAAGGGTACGGGGGCGACCCCGCGAAGTCCAGACATGGCGACACGGCAAGCTGCGACGACATCAACCGGCGTGATCACGACCGAGTATGAGACGGCAGGTTTGGACACGACGGGCACTGTCGTGGGTGATTCACCGTTTTCGTAGGTCTCCCAACTTCTTCGCGACATACACCCGTCCACCATCCTCCCAGTACTTGTTCAGAAGCCAGAGTGGTTTGTCTACTTGAACAGGAACGAGCTCGTTTCGCTGACAGAGTAACTGCCAGAAGGTTCGGAGCGTCTCCTTGTCATCAGCGTCGTACTGACTGAACTGCTTGCCGTTCGAGTGCAGTCGGTTCGTCATGCCCACGATATGGAAGTCGACCGGGATATGGACCTCCTCGATTCGTCGAAGTTCGTGGACCTCTTCATGCATCAGCCGGAGCCAGAGCGGTCTGATCTTTTCACCACCAAGTGCAGGAAAATCGTTAGATTGTACTGCCTTCTCGATCGCGGGTGCATCGTAACTAGGATCATCGACGGTATCAGACTCGATCATCGGAGCCTCCAGTAGATTTCGAGGATCGCCGTCCCACTTCGTACCAAGGGTTTGAGCGTTGCGATACCACCAGTCGGGATCGCGGTGATCCATGAGCTCAAGGGAGCCGAACAGCTCCACGAGTTCGTCCTTTCGATCCTCGTCGACGAGTTTCTCCGGGAGAAACGTCCATCGGTGCTGCTTCCAGAGATTCGCACAGATTCGCCAGAGTCCATTCGGACCGTCCGTCTTCTTGCTGTCTTGGGTGCCGTCGTGGATATGATTCGTGACGCAGGTGAACGTCAGAAAGAGCGCGAGATCCCGACCTTGGAGCTGCAGGTCCTCGAGGATCACGTATTCCGGAAGTACGTGGGTCGAGAAGAACTCTGCACCTGCATTGTAGTCTTCCATGATTTCCGGGAGGAGAAAGTCGAGTTCCGAAGGATCCTCAATCATAGCTCTAGCTGTGAGATCTAGCACCTTTGACGTTGCGCCGAATCATCCGCCGATAGCATTCAGAACTGATCTCGGAGACTTTCTGCCGTAACTATCCAATGCGCCTCGATCGGATCGGTCTCGACTTCGGTCCCCTTGTGGAGTGCGTCGTGTTCGTCGAGCCTCGCGAGACTGAACAAGTGTTCGGAATCGCGGTTGTTTCGATGTGTCTGGAGCCTCAATCAGAGATTCGTACTCTGTCAGACTTTCATTGTGCTTGGAACTCCGCTCGACTCGCCGTAAGCAACACCTCACCGAGCTGTTTATTCAAATGACGGTTCGCGTTCCCACAATGAGGAGAATGAATACAGGAGGGACACCCTTCTTCACAGTTGCATTGTGTTACAAGCGATCGCGTTTCCTCGAGCAAAGAGTGCAAGCTCTCGAACGCTGCCCGGCAATACCCAGCGCCCCCTTCGAACCCATCATGAATGAAGATCGTTCCGCCGGTCGTTTGTGAGTGTCGTTCGATCGAGAGACCCCCAATATCCGCGCGGTCGCACAATACTTCTCGCGGAAATAAGGAGATCATCGCATGTTCGGCTGCGTGAAGGGCGTTCCCCCACCCTTCCGCATCAGTCGCTTTTTTACGAACGGCGGCCTCTAACCGGTTCGGGAACTCCAAGACGAGTCCAGTTGTCGTATATTCCGCCGGTGGGAGAGGCTCGTCGATCGGTCGTTCGACTGGGTTATCATCTTTTAGATTGTCGTGGTAGAGGTAGCTCTCAACTTGCTCGGTGACGGCCACCTTTGCAAGCGTTTTTTTGACATCAATCCCGTTCCAATTGACCGTTCCTCGTTTTATTGAATCTTTAATAAGGATCTCTTTGTCAGTGATCGCCTCAGTGTACGCCTGCGTCTGTTCGGACTCTAACCGTGCCTCGCCGTTTTGCACATCAAAATCGGTTACCTTGTACGTACGTTTCTGGTGGGTGTAAAGCGCACCAGGATGAGCGTCTCGCATCGCCGACTGGTACTGCAATTCCCCAATGGTGTCATCGTTCAATCGATCCTGAAGAGTTATTTGTTGGCCTTTGATGCCACGGATATCCGTGTTCAGTTGGGGATCGTCCTCGTTAGTACCCCAGAGGATCCGTTCGCGTTCATCGACAGATTGAATTCGACCGTTCTCTTTTAGTTGACGAATGACCGATGGGAATAGTTCTCCAAAGTGCTTTTTATCATCCGGTTCGAGCCACCAGTCATCGGCCGCAGAGACCACGTGGTCGGGGAGAATCGCCTCGTTCTCTGGGTTTACTATTGCTGCCTCGACATCACCGTCAAACAGTTGGTCAGGATCACGCATTACATACTGGTCGAGAGGATCGTCCCCACCGACGAGAATAATTAAAGAGTCATCATCACCACGGCCCGCACGTCCAGCTCGTTGAAACGTTGACATTCGCGTTCCCGGATACCCATCTAGAATAACGACATCCAGTGTGCCAATGTCGATGCCTAATTCCATCGCTTCTGTAGACCACACTCCGCGAGCATCACCGTTCCGAAGCGCTTCCTCTAGTTCGATACGAGGGTCATTGTCGAGTGCACCATGGTATGCATGAATGCGCTCTGCGAGATCATCGCGATTACGACCACGGAGCAGGCGGTCTGATCGTTCGGCATACTGTGCGGCTCCTTGCCGGGAACGAGTAAATACAATTGTTTGGTATCCACGTTGGACTAGATCAGCAAAAAGACGGACGGATTCTTGATGATGTGACCGTCGTTCCCCACCCTGGACGGTATCACGGTGTGGTATCGCCCGGGGCTGGGAGCTGTCATTGTCCGTGTCCGGCGCTACCGGCGCGCCAGGGTTATTCCCAACCGGAGCTCTTTGGTCGGCACTGTTCGATTCCTGAGATTCAATCTCGCTCGACTGATCTCCATCGGATGTATCCTCCGACTTCAGTGGCGGATTCCATAGCAACCAGTGTTCATCACCTGTCAGTGACGCATCCTCGTCAATGAGCGTAAACGATTCCGAGGGTTGGTCGGTGATCGTCGACGCATGTTCGACCGGGTTTCCTATTGTCGCTGAGCAACAGATGTACGACGGATCCGCGTTCAGTCGCTCGCACAGCCGGTTCAGGCGCCGAAAGACAAGTGAGATATGACTCCCGAAGTGGCCTCTGTTCATATGGACCTCGTCAATGATAATCGTGCCAAGTTGGCGGAACAGCCATTCCCAATTTCGACTCGAGTTCCCATAGGGGACGACCGAGAGATGGATTTGATCGATGGTCGTGAGGACGATGTCGGGCTGTTTCTCTCGTTTTAATTGTTCTTTTTCAGCCTCCTTTGTTTGTCCCGTTTGAACACCAACGTCGATGTCGTACCCGAGGTCATCAGCATAGTCTTGAAAAGTCTTAGCCTGATCGTTGATCAGGGCCCGATATGGTGCGATATAGAGCGTCTTTTCGTTTTGTTCTACCGCTCGCTCCAGCGCCGGTATTAGATAGGTTAGAGACTTACCAGACGCTGTGGGCGTCGCAACGACTGTGTTCTCTCCGTCTCGAACAGCTTTGATCGCTTGTACCTGGTGGTCGTACAACTGATCAATACCACGACGATCTAAAGCTGCATTCACAGCCGGCAGCATATCCAACGATGATGTCGATGCAGACTGTCCAGATAGTGTCCGATGATCGGTGATCTGTCCGTTGTAATAATCCCGATCTTGCAACCATGACACGGTCTCGGGAATGGAGGGACGCTCGGTCATTGTTTAAAGAATATTGTCGGGGTATTTGAATGTTTGTCACGACACTATTAGGTCCAGTTGGGGACTCGGGTTTTTTGTAAATTTATTATACATATTATGTGTTTGCTAAATTAATCATTATTGCTTAATACGAGGAGAGAAATGAGGATCGAATCCTCGTCTTCAAGAATTACACTATTGAGAGTCCCTGTATACCTCTCTGATCACGGATTTCAGGAAGCAGCCGTTGGACACTATTCTCATTCCGCGCCACATCGAACTATCAGAGCTTCGTACCACGAGCTGATGCCGACAACGGCTATCCGGTCTGTTCGCGGGGGTACGAGACGAAGGACGGGACCTCGTTCCATGACGAATTCCGGAAGCGGCCCGCTCCGGACCTCAACTGCCCGGAGTGTCCGAACGACGACGTCCGCTTCGGCGAGAAGGCAGCAGACTGAGCGACGGTTCAGCGTGGTACGACTGCCCTGACTATGGGTACGAAGCCCTCACGCCTTGCCGACGGCTCCGAACGGTGAGCGGGTAAATCCGCACTGAGCGTTGTTTTTTGTCGGGCACAAAGGGGTGACCCGGTACGGCCGGGGTGGTCAACTAATGAGTCTCGTAGTACTTGATCGATACAGTGACGAATTGTTCGAGTTCCTCTGATGCCCCGTCTGCGGGCAGGAGGTATTCACCCACATTCCCTTCGAGGGAGTGTTCTGCAAGAACTGTAACACACAGGTCGTCCTCCAAGAGTCCCGAGAGACACGCGGCTACGAGGAGGCCGCCCTCGCCTGCTTTGACACGGACGTGACGTGGAACCTTCACGTCGACGAGAAGCTGCGTCGCGACCTGCCTGACGGCTCGGCACGGGCGAAAATCCTCGGCGCGCCGGGAGACTATGAGGTCGACTGGTGGAGTCCGAAGCCGGATGAGGACTGGGAGCCGGTCGAGCGCGGCGAGTTCGACGACGTCGAAGAGCCAGACGAGGTGTCACATCTCGCGTAGTCGGCTGTCGAATCCTTCAAGAAACCACTGGTAATCGAGTGTTTCTCTGAATAATCACACTCAACTTTATCATCGTCTGTTGTCTCCTCTCGACAATGTCGGATAGACAATCGAAAGAGGAAATCTGGGATGAGTGGGTGCGGAGGACAGTTCTCCCAGATATCCAGTCGGATGCGTCCCCTGATCCAGTGTCAATAGTAGATGCAAGCAGTTCGGAACTATCGATGACCGACGAGTACGATGCGTATCGGCTGGGTCGGGGGCGTGGTGACTATCTGTATCTGTTGTACCTCCTTGATGAACCCGCAGACGGACCCTCCGACGTGATTCCGGTGTACATCGGCGAAACGAGCAATGTCGCGAGTCGACTGATGGACCACTTCAAAAAGCTCCGAGACGCCCTCCCCATTTCGGAGTGGAAAGACGATGGGTCGTGGGGCAGCTACGGGAAGTACGACCACATCGCGACCGTCTATGAAAAATCGGCGTCACAACTCTACGCGTGGGTAGTCAACGTCGACGATCTGGAGGCAGGTCCGTACGGATATCCGACGTACCGACACGAACTCGAGGGGAAGCTGGTCGGGCTCGTTCACTCGCTTCCCCGGTTCGACCGCGTCTTCGCCAACCGCGACTTTGTACCAAATCGCGTTTCTCACGAGATGGCGCAAGTGGGTCCAGAATGGGTTGATAAGGACCACAATTCGTTGAACGAGGAAGCAGCGCGTCTCGCTGAGCACCCCGTTGAGAAGTCGACCGCACAGAGTAAGACCGAACTGTGGTACGAGTGGGTAGAAAAAACCATTTGTCGAGACATCACCGACCGCGAAGAGTCAGATCCGATACCGCTTTTTGAGACTGACGAAGACCTCGTTGTTGAGACGAAGACGCTTGGCTCCTCGACAGTACTCAAGCGAAGTGATGCCATTGACGAACGGATCCGGCAGGAGGGAAAACAATGTGTCCACACGAACGGCGTGAAAGATGGAGAAAGTGGATTGCCCTACGTCCTGTTCCAACTCGCTTCTGAGAACCCGTCCCCGACGGAGGTTATACCACGATATATCGGAAAAGGTGAGGCCTACGGAAAAAAGAACGAACTAAGTGCAAACTTCGAGGAGATAGCGAAAGATCGGAGTGGGACACGGAGTTTCGCTCGTTGGGGCGACGGAAGTTACTGGCACGTAGGTGAACTCTCGGAGACTGTCTTCGGCGAGGAATCGAAGAAACTCAGTTGGGCGAGCGAACTCTTCAAAGAGGGGACGCGCCATCTCAAACAACAGACGTACCTATGGATCCGCGCGTGGGACCCGGAAACGTATCCAGGGCCGTACGGCTATCCAGCGTATCTTGCAGAAGTTGAGCCGCTACTGGTCGGGCTCGCATACGAGGCGTGGCCCGATTACCTTCTTAACCACAACGAAGTCCCGAGTGACGCACCGGCAAACAGCCGCGAGTTCGAATTTCGACCTGTCGAGGAGGATCACTGAACGGCTTCCCCGGATCCTGTGGCAAATTCACGTGCGCAACGACAAAGGTAGTGGTTCCAGTAGTCCCGAGTATGTCCACAGATACGGATCGCGACAACGGCAGGTTCGAAGAGAAGGTCCCAGACAACGACATTCTGTTGGTCTTCGAGCGTGTGAGTTGGCAGTTCCACGGGCCGCTGGAGAACGCACTCACAAACCTCGTTGCCGAATAACGGCACTGTCAACCTAAATCCAGAAACCTATTTATAGCTACGGGGTTTAGAGTATACACAGATGCTCACCAAGGTCGGACTCGCCGTCATTGACGTATTGAGCACCGGCCGTGAGGCGACGACAGCGGAGCTCGCGACAGAAACCGAGTATTCGCAGGCACACCTCTACGATGTCCTCGATGAGTTGCTGGAAGCAGGCCTCCTCGTCGAAGTCCGTGGGCCCAATAACCTGCGCCGCGTCTCAGTTACGGACCATCCGGTCGTTGAAGCGTATCGGAGTCTCCGATCAGAACTCGGCCACGTCGAGTGGGCAGATCTCCTTTCGCCGGCCCTCCTCCGAGTGTGCTGGTATCTTGACGAGCCCCGCCGAGTATCCGAGATCGCGGAGCGACTCGGAGTCACTCGGCAAGGCGTTCACAAGGCGCTATCTCCACTCAAGCATCGAGCGATGCTGTCCCCTTCGGGTCCGGAGTACGCGTTGACCGATGGCCTCTCCCCCCTGCTGGCGTTCGCCCGTGCTGTCGTGCGTCACGAACACCGGTCGCGAGTCCGAGCGGTTGCTCCGAGTGCGACCGTCGAGTGGTGCGACCCGAAACGGGCGCTCGTCCGTGTCCAGACAGCCGAGGATACGGACGCATTACAGACCGCACCCGACTGGCAACCTACCGGACTCGGTCGATTTGAAGCGTACGGACTGCAGTTCTTCCTCGCAGGGGAACCCGCGTTCTGGTATGCGCCAGACGAGGAACTCACGCCGACCGACGTGGTGTGCCACACGCTCGTCCTCGATAGCGGCTCCCGCCGCGTCAGCTATGCGATGCTCTTGATAGAGCAGCTGGATATCGATCAGGAAACGCTGATAGAGACGGCAACGTGGTACAATCTGGAATCCACGGTGGGCGCACTGTACCGGCCACTCCGAGGGGATTTCAATGCGTCGGATGACTCCCCTGTCGTGCTCCCGAGTGAAGCAGAATTCACGGCACTCAAAGAGCAATACGGAGTCTCATGACGATCTTCAGGGGTAGCGAGGCGATCAAAGCGTTTCTCGACGAGTTCGACAGTTGGCTCTCGGAGTCCGTGACGGTGTATCTCCTCGGAGGCTCTGCGATGACGGTTCAGGGGTTGAAAGATCAGACCGAGGATATCGACCTAGCGCTGGGTGTGGTATCTGAATTTGAGCACGTCTACCAGACGCTCACAGCGCAGGGATTCACGGTCGTCGACGAGCCAACCGAGTCGTTCGAGGGCGTCGGGAGAACTGTCGAGTTACATGACAACGAGCGCGGCATCCAGGTCGATCTCTTCGAACGGCAAGTTGTCGGGAAAGTGTGGATCACCGATCGGATGCATGACCGAGCCGAAGAGTTCTGGACCGGGCGTTGCGTAACCGCATTCATCCTCTCGGATGAGGATATGTTCCTGCTGAAAGCAGTTTCTGGCGGTGATCTAGCGAGTGGCCGGCGACGCGACATTGAGGATATGCGGATGTACGCCCAGCGTGGCCTGGACTATGAGGTGATTCTGACCGAGATCGACCAACAGCGACCGTTCAACACCGGCACGACCGAAGCACGACAGATTCGTGACCGCTCACACCCGCTGTTCGCAATCGAGATTACGGTGAACTCCCTATCAGGGCTGCCCGCCACGTTTACGTCCCATATCGAGGAGTTCGCGACAGTGTTTGAAGTTGAATATACTGTGTTAGGAGCTGTCGACGATGGCATCAACAACGTCGAAGCGATCCGAGAGCGAGTTCTCTCGAATGTGCGAGCGTTTTCCGGCGATCAAAAAGACGCCATTGACGATGCGATTGATCGACTGGTGGGCAAACAGATCCTCGAACGCGACGGGGACACAATCCGACTCCACTGAGCGAACCTTCTGTGAGAAGCCCCTACACCGGCAGTCGGAGCTCTAACGGTGTCTACAGCGATCACTTGCGATTTTCGTGATACAGACGTTTCACAGCATGTGGGCACAACAGCGAGGGCGACGGTGATGAGTCGTCTGTTCTGTCTTTCTCGCCCTCGAGAGGTGGAGGCTACAGAGATGGAGCAGTCTACGATTAGCGACAGAAGTGACGACGAGTTCCCGCCCAAGAAGCGTCTGGAAGCACCGAACACGCGCCTGATCAAGGCCGGGATCGCGACGATTTCCGATATGGAGACACTTCGGGAGTGTGTTGCCTACGAGAACACCCACCAGAACCGAACACAGATTCTGCGCCATCTCAAGTGGAAAGCTGAAGAGCTGCGCGAGGAAGAGAAGTAAGCAGCTCCTTTAACCAACAATCAGCGAACGATTTCCTATTGTTGGTTAACTAGATGCAGTCGGAGTTTTTTTTGCCCCAAAGAGGGTGAGGGCTCCATTAAGAGTCCTCGTTCAGAGGTGACTTCCAATGAGTCAACAACAGAGTGACGACACCGCCTCAATCGACGACATCCCGGTCGATATCGACACCACACAATCAGCAGAGATCGATCCCGCCGACGTCCCCGACGAAATCGAGTCCATCACCCGTAGTCTCGCCGATGAGCAGCCGCCAACGAATCCGCTGGTCGTGCTGAAAGCGGCGCGCTGGTGGTACATTCACGGTAAGGGCGGGACAGATCCCGCCTTCCAGTGGGCCATCGAGTGGGCGCGTCACCTTGCAATAGACAAACCCAGTGAATACGAGCGGTCCGACGAGTTCCTTGAGTACCTCGTCACAGTCGGCTTCGCTGACGAACCTCACGAACTCCGCTAACCGACAGCCCGGGTTTTTGTGCGCCTGCTCTTTATCACTGATCCGCGTGTTAGGAACCAGAATATAATAGTTCAAACTATTATAGTTCTATTCCTAATTCCGGAGCGTATAAACGAGATCACCAAAGGAGCCGGCATCGAGAACACCAACACGTCGTACTACTTCGACCGGCTGGAAACGCTCCAGATCATCAAGAAACACCATCCAGCACTCGCCGACCCGGCGCGCAGCAAGCGGACCCGGTACCAGATTCGTGATCCCGTATTCCGGTTTTACTTCCGCTATCTCTACGGCCGCGAGGGACAGTACGAACTCTACGGCGAGAACGCCTACGCGGATCTCATCAAACCGGAATTGCCTGACTTCGTAAGCGAAACGTTCGAATCGCTCTGTCACCAGGTTGTGCCAGATCTCTATGCAGACTACCAACTCACGCAGGTGCCAAGGCAGTGGTGGTACAAGGGCCGGAGGTAGATGTTGTCGCAACAACTGACGAGTCAACGCTGATCGCTGGCGAAGCGAAATTCACCAACACTCCCCTCGGCTATGACGGGCTCGCGGGTCTCGAAGACGACGTCCCCTATATCGACTGGACACCACCTGGAGGCGATGAGCCGACGTATGAATTCGCCTTGTTCAGCCGCTCTGGGTTCAAACGCTCCGTCGAGGAAGCAGCAGACGAACGTGAGGACCTCCGTCTCTTCGATCTCTCCGATATCGTTGCCGTTCTCGAGAGTGGGACCGACCAGTAAACACCCCACCCGAGTCGTTCTCGAGATGGAGAACTCGACGAACGCAGTCATGCTAACATCTACTCGTGGAGGAATATCGTGATTCAATGTTAACCTATAAAAATCTCGTCTGTATTGACACGATTATGTCATTGGAAGGGCCGGGACGCCCGATATTCGAGTGGCTTGACGACGGATATCTCGAGAGACTCGTCGTCAAACTCAATGCACTCCCATCTGGCGACCAATTCCAGCGGGAAGTAGTCGAGGATCTCGAACAAAAACTTGGGATTGCGGGTACAGAACGGACCTATGAGGAGCTCCAGGACGCACATGGGGCGCTCGTCGGTTCGATAGAAGGCGACGAGGATCGACTACCATGGTGGTTGTCGGAATTCGAGTGGACAGTCAACAGTGAACAGCTATCACGACTCACGCTGGAAAGTAGTACGTTGGGTGAATTTGAAGAATATCCTCGTGAATCGACCTACGTCGAGTCGATTGAACTGACCGGTGCGACAACATTTCGAAAGACACTCGATGCTCTCGTCAGCCTGGAGGGCGAACTCAACCAAGTCTTGGAGGCTGATCCCGCTGCCCTCGCGAAAGACTATGATATCGATCCGAGTGACTACAATATCCCAGATCAGTTCTTCGAGCTACCGGAGGCGAGTGTCGCAACGACGAGTTCTGCAGAAGAATGGGTTCAGCAGGTAATCAGTCTTTGTCCACCCGCAGACCCATCGCTCACGGCGTTATTACGTGTAAACGTTGGAGTAAAGCAACGACACGCTAAAAAGGAATTAGACGATGAGGAACGACAGCGATTGGAGACACTCAAACTCATCACGTCCGACGAAGAAGACGAGCGAATTTTCAATGAAACGTACTATGAGAATCTCATTCAGTTGCTTGAGACCGACGCCCCCTTCGACCTGTCAATCGATATTTCGAGTGACAAGGATGATCTGACGGCACTTCAGTATCTCTTCTATCGGTCTTGGGCAGAGAATATTGAGCGACGACTGCCTGAGGAACAACGATGGCTGCAGGCGGTGAAGAATCAGTCGGACCTCGATGAAGGAGAGCAATTTCGGTTTGCTAGCTACGCATTCCGAATGCCGATTCGTCTCGACAAAAACCAACCAGTCTTCACCCACCAAAGTAGGTACGGGAGTGACCGATATGTCCGAAGTCAGATTCTGCAATTGCTCTCAGAACATGGCCATCCAGCAGATAATGACTGACAAGAAAAACAGTCGACAAAATGTCCCTGAAGACGAAGACACCAGCGAGCGACACTCTCATGTCACAGGGACGAATACTGCGTCTGACTCTGGTGGAGAAGGAGAAACGGAGATGGACCGCCCTGACGGTGAGATTACGCTTGCCATCGAACAAATTGAGATCAGCAACACTAATGAACAGGTGCAAATCCCGACCAGTCCACGCCCTATCTCGGAACTAGAAAGGTCAAATGACCTATCAACCGACAAGATCTCGCTGGAGCGGATTTCACACTCGATCTCGAAATCACGGACTCCAAAATCCACCCTCGAACTGCCGGATTCCAAGCTTGTTCCGTACCGGGTTTCAGTCCGGCGGCGAACAGAAACAACAACAGAACAGTCCTCGTCGTCCCCACAAAAGCAGGCGCAACAGACGAACAGAGGCCAAACTGTTAGTGAGCAAGAGATTACCGTAACGCGGCTGCGCGAGCGAGTTGACCATGAGTCACAGCCGCAGTCTTCACAACTCACTCCAGTAGCTGGCAATCAACAACTACTGGATGAACTGGAGGATTCTGATCCGGTCTTTCGCTGGGGGGGTGGGATGCCCTATAGTAATGATCGACCCGTCTGTATCGTCCATCGCGAAACAGAAAGCGTTCCTTCGTTCGAGTTTCTGCAGCGATCTCTCCGAGACGCATATTCGGAGCTACGTGGTGGGGAACCATCTGTTAAACACGCAGAATTCGTCGCGAACGAACTCCGGATACCCGAGGTATCAGGGTCGATCGTCACACTAGACGTCTCGGGAGACGAGTGGTCGCCGTCACAGACGAACGATCGGCCGGCAATCGAGTATGCCGGGGTCGACATCGTTCCGGACCTTGTTAACCAAGTGAAGGATCTCTATAGCGGCGGGCTCGGATATTTTCTCATCAACGTCCCACAACGGTGGGAGAACTCAATCCGCTTCGGTGACTTCAGCCAGAACCTTGTCGAGCATCTCACCGCTGCAACACTCCCCGGCGATGAGGTACCGACAGGAATTCTTGAGAAACTACAATCGGCACCAGTCTCGATTGCGACACCATACGTTACTGAAATGGATGCATTCGATGACCGAATCTCGCATTATTATGCATTCGATGGGAGACCGGAATCCTGGGAGTCAATCGCACAGGCAGATAGTGCTTTTCAGCGGCTCTTGCGGAGCGGCCGCTGGACACAAGTTATACTCACAGAACGGCAGGCTGCGGGCGAAGAAAGTGACCAGCACTACAATTGGAAAGGATTGCTCATCGAAGGATTAGCTTTGGCACTGTGGCAGAAAACTGATCCCGAAATCCCGTTCAACACGTTCGTCCGGGAAACACTCCTCGAAAAAGATGCTCTGAAGAGTGAACATGAACTGAATGACCAAGAATCCCCAGTTGCAGATATCTATCTCGACACGACATTAGACCATACCGACGAGGCACTGAGGAAGTTCTTGCTCGGTGAAGAAGGCGAATCGATCGAGGTCGGTCTTCCAGCTGCTTTCGAGTTTGAGACCGGATTTTCGGAGGGGGCATTCCAATATCGAAAAATGATCGAATCGATCGAAAAATATCGCGGCCAGATGGACTCAGTTAGTTCGATCTATCTGATCATCCCGCCACGCATTCTCTATCGCGGGAAAAAGCAGGCACAACTAGTTCTCGACCTCGTGACGACTGAAGCAACACAGTTTGACGAGTCTACCGTCGAGCTCTGTATTCCCGTTTTGGAGAGCGGGAGATGTATCGGACTGCGACGTGCAGAACCGCTTATCGATGCACTCTACGACTAATGACTGACAAAACGTTCGGTGCTTGGCTGCATACACAACTCGACAATACCCTCGAAGAGATTCGACTATCGTTACAGGATGAACGTGGATGGCTGGCACCAGATCAGCTTGGTGACGACACAACCTACACATTCACGCTCCGAGACAATAGTCGGAACCCGACCGACCACTATCATCTGATAACTGACGACGCAGACGAGTTGAGACAAACACACTGGATCCAGTACGAGTTCGCTCAGGCTGATGAGGAAGAAGCTGAGTTCCGGACACGTCTTATTCTCGAACTACCACTCGATATCGAGGCGTTCCGCAATCGAGTGACGGAACCAATCACGCTCACGGCAGAGGAGATCAAGTCGCTTAAGACCCATAATGGAGTTCGCTCAGCCTCTGCTGGACGGGTCGCTGGTCTCGACTCGCAAAAGCGAGAGCTACGACAGTTCCTCCGGATGTCGAATGCTGAATGGGGACTGTCAGACCGGACAGGGATACTTTTGGAGGGACCACCTGGGACTGGTAAAACGGAACTCGTTATCGAGACCTGCCAAGAGGAGTTTAACGGGATGCCAGTCACGATATCCGGACCCGAGATCCTCAGTAAATGGGTCGGTGAGTCCGAGAGATTACTACGGAAGAAATTCGAGGAAGCCCGAAACGCAGACACGAACGTTCTCTATATCGACGAGATCGACGCGATCGCACGCAGTCGCAGCGAAGCCTCACAGGAACATAGTGCACAACTCGTTGCTCAACTCTTAGTTCTGCTCGATGGGGTCGACGCGAAGACCAATGAGGCGCCGAAAGTTATTGCCTCTACGAATCTCTCCAAAGTACTGGATCCTGCACTCCTCCGTCCGGGACGGCTCGGTAACGAACCGATCTCGTTCCCGCGTCCAGACAAACCTCAACGTAAAGCGATCATCCATCACTACATCGAACAGATTCGGCGACAGAATCCCGAGCATCTCACGACACCACTTCAAGGACTAGCCAAGCAGCCGATAGGATCCAGTTTGCTTACAGAACTCGCCGAGGAGACGGAGGGGTTCACTGGTGCTGATGTCGAGGATGTGTTCATCGAGGCCGCGGTCAACGCACAGACAGGTCAAGAGGGGCTGCAATCACTTAGCGTCGATATCGTCCGGGATGTCATCAGGAATCGGGAGATCTACCGTTCCGATTTCTACAATGACCAGTGGTTAGAAAAGTCAAAGAACGCGATTTCCTTCGAGAGCGCAGGTGAGGTCGCGATCGTGGACGATGACGTTGAGATAGATGTGCGAGATCTCGTGGATGCGTGGGCAGCAGAACTCATCAGCTCCGGTAGCAAACCAGTATGTTTTCGGAAGGTCACACTTGCTCAGCTTCTAATGCACGATGTTGGAGATACTCGCGATCGAATCGTTGAAGTTTTCCAGCGAAATGCCGACGATGGCCTCTGCGTGTATATCGCTGGGCTGCCACGACTCCTTCAGATGCGGGATCAAACGAATCTCGCAGACACCGCATTAGAAACAATCCACGAACAACTCCTCCAGTGGAACGAAAATAATCTTCTCCTGCACAACAACCCGGGAGAATCAGTCAGTCGGCTGTCTGGCCAATATCGAGACTATGATACCAAATAAACTGTTTCGGAATTAAGTAGACTGGGACGCCAAAGGCGTCTCATCATCAAGAGAGAAAGATGATCTCTCAGACGACTCCGAGACTCTCGTCCTGACTTTTCGGTAGATTTACTGTCACCGATGTTTCTGGACTGCTGCGTCCCCCGGTTAACGAGATCAACGGTGAGTAGAGACTTCACACGACCAAAGTCGAAACCGCGGACGACGACTCAGCGGTAAGCAGCCGCTGTCGAATCCACTGATCGTGCTAAAAGCGGCGCGCTGGTGGTACATTCACGGTAAGAGCGGAACGGATCCCACTTTCCAGTGGGCCATCGAATGGGCGCATCACCTTGCGACCGACGCGCCCAGTTACGTCGAGCGGTTCGGCGAGTCCCTCGAGTACATTGTCAGGGTCGGTTTCACTGATGAAAAGGAAACGCTTCGCTGATCAGAACTCGTAGTAAGCGACATCCTCAACACCGCAGCCTGGACACTCTTCGGCGCCTTCTGAGAGTGTCTCGCCACAGTTTCGACACTCCCAGAGGATCGAGGTTTCCTCTTCGACGGCCCTACGGAGTGTACTCAAGAGACCCATTTTGGCTTATCTGACGTGTGCGCGGTTTTTAATACCACACCCTGCCATCTATCCGTGTTTAAATTATTTTCGTGAAGCGGTATTTTTCTGCGCCCCCGAGGGGTGCGGCGCGGTCTGAACAGACGCAGTCGCCGTGATCTTGATTCGGTGAACACAATGGCTACGACCAGTAATTCGTCGGTCTCCTTCGAGCAGACCGACACGCGATCAGACGAGATGAACAGCACTATCGAACAGTGGATCGACGACCTCGTCGCCGGCGTCGACGACGCGCAGGCCAGCGCAGAGTTCCAGGAGTGGCTTGACGTCCAGAGTCGGTTCCACGATTATTCGTATCGGAACACGCTTCTCATCAAGCGCCAGTGTCCCCAGGCAACCCAGGTAGCGGGCTACCGGACATGGCAAGAGGAATTCGACCGCCACGTTGAGGAGGGCGAGTCGGCCATCTGGATCTGGGCGCCGATTATCGCAAAGCAGTGTCCGGAGTGTGAGAACTCGCCGAGTTACCACAAGAACAGCGACTGTGAGTATGACGAGACGCCGCCTGAAGAGTGGTCGAAGGGGCTGGTCGGATTCAAGCCGGCGCCGGTGTTCGACGTCTCTCAGACCGAAGGCGAACCGCTTCCTGATCTCGACACGGAAGCAACCGGGGACGCCGGCGACCTCGTCGAACAGTTGACTGCCGCCGCTGATGAACTCGGCGTGACGGTGCGGATCGTTCCCGACGAAGACTGGACCCACGGCGAGGCGAAAGGCATCTGCGAGCAGCTGAGTCTCGTCGATATGCAACCGCGTGTCGAGGTGCGTGATCGGGCGAACGAGGCCGACCTCGCGCGGACCCTGATCCACGAGTACGCCCACGCCCTGCTCCACTTCGACGTCGACGACCACACCGAGCGGTCGAAACGCGAAGTCGAGGCCGAAGCCGTCGCGTACGTCGTCGGGCGGTACTGGGGTCTGGATACCAGTGGGTCGGCGTTCTACCTAGCCGCGTGGGAGTCGGACGATCCCGAGATCGTTCGCGACCGTCTCGACCGGATCAGTTCCACAGCAGAAGAGCTCATCGACGTGCTCGAAGACGGCGTCTGAATTCTTAACCAACACTCGGTTCTACTCCCCCAATTTCGTTGGTTAAGTCTGCTCGTCTCCGCCGTCCGCGGTAGTCGCAAGGCTAAAGCAGGCCCGTGTTTATACTCTATGTAAGAAACGCAGGTATGAGTACCATAAAACAATCTCAAAATATACGCCAGGGTCTCTCGACTCGAGAAAGTCGACTCCTCGCACGACTCGCTGGCGCGGGTCACCAGATCATCTCCGTCGACGACATCGAGACGACGCTGGAGGTCCCCCCAAACACCGCCCGCGAGATCGCCTCCCGGCTCACCGAGAAGGGCTGGCTCGATCGGCTCTTCCCGGGCACATATCTCATCGTTCCACTCACAGCCGGCGAGGAAGCCGTGTACACCACCCACGAGTACCTCATCGCCGCCCACGTCGCCGAACCAATGTACATCGGTTACTACAGCGCCCTCAGCCACCACGGGCTGACCGAACAGGTTCCCCGGACGGTGTACGTCGTCACGCCGACCCGAGCGCAAAGCCGAGAGATCCACGGTGTCCCGTACCGCGTCACGACAGTCACCGAGCGGAAGTTCTTCGGCTTTGAGCCGACATCCATCGAGGGCACGACCGTTCAGGTCAGCGACCTTGAGAAGACACTGGTCGACTGTGCGGACCACCCCGAGTTCTGTGGAGGCCTTCGGGAACTTGCGACCGCGATGCGTACTGCCGACGAACAGGGTTGCGACTGGCTCACTGTCGGCGAGTACCTCGAGCGCCTCGACAACGGCGCGGCGACCAAGCGGATCGTCTACCTCGCCGACCAGCTCGGCATCGACCTCCCCGCCCGCGAGGAACTCGTCGCGTCGTTCACGAGTGGCTACTCGTTGCTGGACCCGACGCGACCCGACACCGGATCGACCGACAGTACGTATCGCCTCCGAATCAACGTGGAGCCAGCCATGCTGGAGCCGACGGAGTCCTGATCGCGATGATCAGTCAGGACCGGCTCCGGATTCTCGCTCGCGAACTGGGCGTTCGGCAAGGGTACGCCGAAAAGAACTACGTCAATTCGTGGCTCCTCTGGGGCATCTTCACGAGCAGCTACGGCGACAACCACCTGTTCAAAGGCGGGACCGCGCTGTCCAAGCTGTATTTCCCGCAATCGTGGCGATTCTCGGAGGACCTCTATTTTGGCGTCGAAGGGGAGTACCAGGGGTCCAAACAAGAGCTCCGAACGGTCCTCGATACGATTGCCGACCGCTCTGGCATCGAATTCGAGATTCGCGAGCACCACGAATCCCAGCAGGACCACTACCCGACCCACTACGTCGACATCAGCATTCAGTACCGCGCCGTCCTTAACCACCCCAACACGACCAGCATCGACGTGATGGTCGACGAGCACGTCGCCTTCGACCCTGTTCAGCACACGCACGCGTACGAAGACGTGCCCGAATTCGATCTCCAGGCGTACAGCGTCGAGGAGATCTTCGCCGAAAAGCTCCGGGCGATCTACCAGCGCGGGGCCGCCCGTGACTACTATGATCTCTATCAGCTGCTCGAAACCGATTCGGTCGCGATCAACTTTGCCGACGTCAGACCCGCCTTCGACGCGAAGTGCAAACACGATGGGCTCACTGTTGATCTGAACGACGGACTCCCGGACGAACAACAAGAAACGATCCGCCACCAGTGGGAGACCACGCTGCCGGACCTGACCGGTGATCCGCCGGCGTTCGAGATGGTCTGGGAACAGTTGGACACGGCGATCTCCCGACAGGGATCTTCGTAGGCAACGGCCGATATCGGTGTAGAAGATTGATAGGTGTCACATCCGGAGATCTGCCGATTAACCAACAGTTCTGATTTTCTGGCTGGTGAGTTGCTTAAGTTTTGTACTTTTATGTAGAAGCGCGGATAGGCCGTATGATTGGCTGGCGTTGGTTAACACGGAGAGCCAATGGCTCCACGAACTACCGATTCCACGTGAACCGCCCTATAGAGGTCGTCAACATGCTGGTTGGGGGTTTCGGTATATCCATACAAACCACCTGAGGGATTCCATATTACCTGGCAGCGTCCATTTTCAGATCAGTTTGACGGAGCCTTTCCGTAAAAACGTCTGTATCTGCTGTCCATCGGGGCAAAACAGGACAACGTGATCGCTTCGTCAGAGAGCGTCAGCAGATGAGTAAAAAGAGCCAGTACGGGAGGTAGCAGATCGAAACGCCGTTTCGCTCGGTAACGAGAGAGCCCTCAGCAACTGGCTCCGACGAGAGGTTATCCGTGATAACGAACCGATAGGGCGCTTCGTAGTCTAAGTCTCGTAATTCCTCGCTGTCAGATTTTGAGTGTTGACCGACACTAGGATCAAATTCGGCAGCGATCTGGGTTGCCGCGTCGTTGTAGGGTTGGTACGAGAGCACGAATGGTACGACGAGTCCATCGTGGTGAAGAATGTAATCGACAAGCCCAGAATCTGTCTCACAATACTCTACATCGTAAGCACCAACTTGGAATGCAAGCCTCTTAGCATGGTCAAACGCAACCATTCGAGCGAGTTTGTACTCAAACTCGTGATTGAGTATATTCTGTTGCTCATACTTTTCGAAACCATAGTGCTCCTGTCGTTGTGAGAGGAGTACCGCGTGTCGGGGATTACGGGGATAGAGGCGTGTGCGACGATGCCGACGAAGTGAGAAGTCCTGGGACTCCGTTACGACAATTCCCTCCTTATCAAGGAGGTTGAGATACTGGTCAACCGTCCGTCGGTCGACGCCAATCCTGTCACTGATGTCGGTATACTGAACTTCTTCACCAGCATGACTGGCCGCAAACGAACAAAGTCGGTGGAGGTTCTCAGGATGCTGCACCGAACCATACTTCGCTAGTTCCTTGTAGAGGAACAGCAGGAACTGTGACCGAACAAGGTCGTTTCGGACCGACGCATTCTTCGCTTGATGGAGAATTCCCCCCTTCCGAAGATAGTCGCGAGCAGCGTCATGTAGACCGTCTCGCTTGTCCGGGTCGATATACTCGAAATAGAGTTCCTCAAGGGTCTGTACTGCACCCTTGAGATCAGCGCCAGTTAGGTCAAGATCGAGTCGGATTTGCTTGATCGGAGATGATCCAGAGAGTCCTTTAGAACGGTAAGAGCGGAGCTGCTCGGGGAAATCTGCCTCAAATTCTACCTGAAGCCCGCCCTCGTCTTCAGGATAGCCAATAGTGTCAGCGAACTTCATAGGAAGGACGGGAAGATTATAATGAATCTCGTCGATTTGGTCTCCATTATCCTCCCTAGTGAGATCAACCTGATCCTCTACAACTCCGGAGAGAATTAAGTAGGTCTCTTCGTCGACTAAGTCCCGGAGCACGCTGGGTCTGCGGTCTCCGAGATCAAGTACGTTCACGTCATCGAGGAAAATGTACTTTCGACCGCGACGAGGCGCAACGTGCGAACGGAAGTATTCCACTACTTGGGTCAGTTCTTGTGCTTGATCCTCTGGGGATTCCAGATGGTACAGCGAGTCTTCAAGAGGAAGATAGAGCACCTGTCGGGGATTGGCCGAAGAGAGGAGATCATATTCTCGACCGCTCTCTGGGAAATCGACCGTGTCGATTAGTGCCGCAACGAACTGTTTAAGCATCGTCGTCTTTCCAATACCTGTCTGTCCGAATATCGGGTAGATGAGCGACTCCACCCCTTCTTTATCATACTCATTAATGTCGCGTAGAATCCTATGAAAATCCGACCGAGGTGACCGCTTAATAACCTCCTCAAGTTCGATAGAAGGGCCCTCGTTCCACCATTCGTTATGTTGCTCTATGTCAGCGATGTAATCTTTCCCTGACTCCACATTCGGCATATACGCCGTATTTATACCCGCCGGGCAAAAGTCTTCCCACATTTCGATGTCCCTATCTATTAAAATAGTTTGTGTGGAGGTTGGGTCTCTACATAGTGTATCGGTGCTCGTGCCGATCGACACTACGGACAAAACAGTATGAAACGAGAGGTCAGCAGCGGCAGACGGTTCTGGAGTCGAACTTGAAGAACCGCATAAGCAGAGTGAACCAAGTTTCGAGTATCCCTTGTCGAGAATATCTTACTCTCCAAATACGCCTTTGTCAACATTACTGTGTTTGTAATGCGTCTAGTCGTTAAACTTTTGCCACTGGGTGTTGACTGTTGAGGTAGATGGTAACCCAGCCCGACATTGAGGACAAGGAGCGAATCGACATGCGGGTGCAGGTTATGGCGGAATTGGATCGTCCATCTAAAAAGATGGCACAGCGATTCGAGGTCGTTGACACTGCTGGAAACAAATTCCCGCTCACGATTTGGAAAAATAACGCACTGAGTGATTTCGACTGGGAGTTGGAGCAGTGGTACAAACTCGAAAACGCGGGGGGGAACGTGTTCCAAGGAGAGAAAAGCTTGAATGGCTCCTCGAGACTGCGGGCCACCCCAATCGATCCCCCCAAAGAGATAGCTCAAAACAAACAGTTGTTCGAAGCCGTTGAGGACGGTCTCCCATATCTATCGCTATATCCCATAGACAGCGATTTCGCTGAGTTGTCAGTCTACGAGTACCAGATACAAGCGGAGGGAACCTTCGACGACTCGCCGATGGACGCCACGTACGACTTAGCGGCGTACCTTCGAAAGTGTACTGACTCGCTCGTAACCCATGCGGGAGCTTTAAACATCGTCTCAACAGGTCGTATGAGTGTTGAATTACCAGACCCCTTCGTACTCGCTGAGGAACAGCAGACGGCGCTTCGAGCCGCTGAGCGAAGGGAGAACAATCAGATCGAACGGTTGCTCAAGCACGCACTCAAGAGAGCTGTTGACGAAGACACCTACGAAGCACAGAAGATCAACCGAATTCTGGAACGAGATCCCGTTATTGTCGGTTCAGATTCTCTCTTCGAAGCATGTCTCGCGTATGAGGCGCGCATCGAACTGTTCCCGTCGGGCGATGCGTTCGTCGGAGTCGAAGTGCGGTACCACACTCGGAGCCAGATAACTGTTAACGAGTACGTGGATCAGGTGGATGCCGACATCGAAGATTTCGTCGATACACCTGTCGAACACGATCCAGACACCTATGATACCCCGGGGAGTGGAACACTGAAGGGATTCGCCGACGCACACTTCACCGATCCGCTTCCAGAGCTCGGCAACCAATCGCTCGCCGACTGGTACGAACAGAAGGGCCGTATCTCAGAGAATCTTGCTGACGAACTTCGCGACGTGGATCCACAGCTCGTCGAGATAAACTATGATCCAGATGATGACGAGACAGATGTCCACGTTCCTCACCTACTCCGGGTCGCCCCACGGAAGGAGGTAGTCAAAGCCGTCGCACCAAAATTCCACCGAGAATGGGACCAGTCAGCAAAGATGCTACCCAATGAGCGATTCCAGAAGACAACCGCGTTCGTTCAGGAACTCGGCGAACTTCCAAAAGTTGACGCTCAGGTAGATCCGAGTCCAGCCGGCCCAAGCCTTTCGTTCATGTCGGCAGAAGTCAGCCGATCCAACAATCTCCAGTTTGGGGACGGGCGGACAGCTGGTGTACCAAGGAGAGGCCTCCAGCGCCACGGTGTCTACGAACCTCCGTCCAATTTCCATATTCATTACCTCGTTCCGGAATGCGTTGCGGACGAATTTGAGACACTCCGTGGCCGACTCGAAAGGAAATTGCGAGACATCAAATGCCCTCCAGACAAGAAAACCTACAGCGAATACGAACTGGGGAAGGCAATCGAGTACAACGAAGCATCCGCTGCGATTGACGATGTGGACGTGGCGTTGGTCGTCGTTCCATCCCCTGACGCCGACTCGATCACTGAAGGTACGATAGACGATCCATATCCAGAGTTCAAGAAAGCGTTCGGAAAACAGCGTATTCCGACGCAGATGGTTCGGATGACCAACCTCGATAACAAGTGGGTTACAGACAATACGGCACTCGGGCTCGTCGCAGGTGCTGGTGGTGTCCCGTGGCGCGTCGGCGAGATGCCTGGGGACGTTGATTGCTTTGTTGGATTGGACGCAACTCGGGACCCAGCATCAGGACAGTTCCTGGGTGCCAGTGCGAACGTCGTGCTCGCCGACGGGACGGTATTCGTGTCAAAGACGCAGTCGCTACAGTCCGGCGAGACATTCGACGAGGACGCTATCGTCGACGTACTCAAAGATATTCACCGAGAGTTCGTTCGAGCGGAAGGGAGGTCCCCGGAGAGTATCGTTATCCACCGAGACGGGAGGCTATTCGAAGACGTCGGTAAAATACTCGAACCATTCGCGGAGACTGAGATTGATATCGACATCCTCGACATCCGGAAGAGTGGCGCTCCACGTGCCGCAGTCCGCGAGGACGGGGATTTCAAGATCGACAACAAGGGACGTCTTTTCGTCGCTAAACACGGCGATTATGGATTCCTCACGACGACCGGGCGCCCAGAGTTCGACGAGAGCGACGGACTGGGGACTCCCCGGGCACTTCGTGTCGTTCGCCGATCTGGGGACACACCAATGGCGACGCTACTGAAGCAGGTGTACTGGCTGAGTGAGAGTCACATTGGAAGTGCGCAACGGAGTACTCGACTTCCAGTGACGACCTACTACGCCGACCGGTGTGCCGACCACGCACGGAGGGGGTTCCTCCTGAACGGAGAGCTCATCCGTGGAGTTCCGTACGTATGACCGATAATAGAATCACTCACCAATCCATGATTCCCGAAACCCTTCCCAAAACTGCACTGTGCAACCGACCCCGGCCTGACTGTGACAGCACGCAGTCTGTCGGAGGTGGTAGAAATGACTGATACGTGGACCTTCCAGACAGCTTTCGACGACGATGATGTCGAGACGGAGATTCGAGTCCTCCGATCGTGGGGGTCGTTTACTGACGTGTTCGAAGACGCTGCAGAGGTTCAGACGATAACGTACTGCGACTCCCCCCAACTCATCCTTCGTCTTCTGGAAAGAGACGAGAACATCGAGATAGACTCTCTCGAGGTTGTCGTAGGTGACCGGACACCGGAGCAATACCGCGATAAACTCACTAATCACGTCGATGAGGCGTATCGGATGAAGAAACTCATCGAGGATGATCGACTCAGGATATACAATCTCGATTCATCGCGGTCAATCCTTCACACCAAGCTGTACCGGATCACCAAGCACGATGGCAGTCACACGCTCATTCTGGGATCGGCAAACCTCTCAAAACAGGCCTGGGAGAACACGAAACAAACCAACACAGTCGTTCTCTTTCATACTGACGGGACATCCGGCCTTGACGAGGCATTCAGGGAGGCGTACGAGACCCAGAAAGAGGACTACACGACCGAGTTCATGTCGGGCCTCATCGAGGATTTGGAGGAAATCGAGACCAAGGACGACGAGCGAGAGCGCATCTCGGCATGGGTCGATGGGCGCGTGGGCGATCATGAGGAGGTGACTGAACTCAACAAGAAGGTGACTCAGGAGCTCGACGACGTCGACGTCGATATCCACAAGCTCACGGACGATCCGGAAGAGGCCGACAGCACAGTCTCGTTTGTCAGCGATGACGAGGAGGCAGACGAAGTCATTGAGGAGCGGATATCACTCTCTCGACGGGGATTCGACAACGGATCAAATGCGTTTGAGGGGCTTCGAGACTTCGACAACACCACGATCAAGGACGACGTCATCAGGACGACTCCCCAGGCCTACACAGAGTACCTCCAAGAGGAGTACGGAATTCCGAAGATGTGGTTCGCGGAAGACGACGGCAGACTGCTAATGGAAGGGCCTTCCAGGCGACATGGACTGATGGCTGACGGTCTCCCCGATGATCCGTCCCGGATTGACGCGGCACTCGCTGACCTCGAGGCTTACTTCGAGACGGTCGAGCGGCATGGAGACTCCAATGACTACAATGCTGTTAAGGCACACATGTTTGAGGCGCTCCTTTGGTTCTTCTGGGCACCGTTCATTAACAAGTACGCATCTCGGTTCCGGGATGCGAATCTCACACTTGACGACGCACTGCCTTTCCTATACATCTACGGCGAATCGAACGCAGGCAAGGGGACGTTCGCCCAGTTCGCACTCTCACTCATCTCCCACAGTGTTGTCGATGAACCCGCCGATGCTGACGAGATCGGTACTCGCCAGGTCCGTGGCCTACGAAAGGTCGACTCTGCGTTTCCGCTGGTCGTCGACGACGTGACGAAGAACAAGATTGACAACCGGATCGACGGGCCGCTTCGCAATTACTGGAAGAACTGGCCAGGCGACATCCAGTACCCCGGAATCGCCTTCATCTCGAACAACAAGCGGCCAAAGAAGTGGTTCCGGAATCGAGCGAAGATCCTCCACTTCGACGTGTTTTTCGAAGGTACGTTCAAATCACGTCACGAGGTCGGGGAAGTCATCGACCAGGACAACCCCGTGTTCGAGTGGTTCACCTACGTACTCGGGGAGCGTGACATCGAACTTCGCGAATCGAACGACACACTATACGACGCTCGGCAAGCGTTTCTCACACTCTACGAGGCAGCAAATCGGGAAGTTCCAGAGTACTTCCCGCGGAAGCCTGCAGACGAACACCACGATACCGCGAAGGGGAAATGGCACCGAGCACATGACCGGGGACAGCTAGAATTCAGCGAGTACAACGGGAATCTCGTCGCAACGTTCAACGAAGAAATGTCGTTCGACGTGCGGTCGTACTGTCGGTCGCTCCCGACACGGATGCGGCCCGAGCCTAGCGGTCGTGAGATCGAGATCAAACACGTCGACAACTTCATTGAATGGTTCGGGGAGGATCCAGTCGGACTCCGGCCAGAGGAAGAAGCCAACACAGAGGAAGAGACCCCCGACACCAACGGCGTTACCTCTCGGCTCAGGAGGGCGATTTTCGGATGAGCACAACCAATCTGTATGGCCTGTGGGAGAACAGCCGGGAGAGCATATCGTCAGCTCTCCACTGCAGGCGGCTATCCCCCTTTCAGATAGCTCTAGAGCCTGCTGGGCTCCTTCAGCTGACCACGAGGGTTAATTTACAGCTATGTGCTGGAAACACTCCCAGATACGACCTCAGCATCGCGTGCTCAACCGCCCCACACAACCAGTTCGGTGACATTCAGCAATGACCTACCAATTCCTTCACGCAGCCGACATCCACCTCGGTCACCGCCAGTATAACCGCACTCAACGTGAACGCGATATGTACGCCACGTTCAAGAAAACGCTCGAGGATGCCGTCAATGATCACGGTATTGACGCCGTCTTCATCCCAGGCGACCTCTTCCATTCCCGGGATCTACGGCCAAGTGTTCTCGAGACAGCCGAGCGAGCTCTCGATGTCGTTCCGGAGGACGTTCCTGTGCTGGTCACACCAGGGAACCACGATCAGAACCTCGATCGACGTGAGATGACCTGGCTGGAATATCTCCACCAGCGTGACGCTATCACGCTGCTTCAACCGGACTTTGCCGGCATTAGTCAGAATGAGCGATCCGCCGAGAAACTCTTCCCCTCACCACAGGCCGCAAGTGAGGGAGAGGGAACAGGTGTCGATGGAACGGTCCCCGGTTACTTCGATCTCGAAGTGTCTGGATTCGATGCCCCTCTGCGTGTATTTGGTCTGGAATATCGAGGGGGATACATCGATACGGCACTCGAACAAACGAAGACTGCTATCAAATCAGTCAACGATCGTGCTGGTGAACCCAGCCACACCGTGTTAATGGGCCATTTCGGTGTGGCAGACGAAGTTCCCGATCTCGGGGCCGCAGCCCGGTACTCAACGCTCCAGCAGCTCGAAGACGTAGTCGATTATCTCGCACTTGGGCACATCCACAAGCCGTACGAGGGCCCGGGTGACGACCCGTGGTTTTTCAATCCCGGCTCGCTCGAAGCCCATAGCACAGACGAGGCCCGCTGGGAGCTAGGCTATTACGTAACCGAGCTAGGTGCAGAAGACTTCGCTGCCAATCACCAGACGAGCAAACGTAGACCATTCTACACCTTCGAGTGGGATGTCGACGGATACGATACATGGAGCGATCTCGTCAACGAGTTCGGCGAAGCGGTCGATAACAAGCGGGCAGACATCGAAACCTGGTGTAGCCGTGACGAATACACCACGAAAGACGGCAATCCTCGAAGTCCCGTCATCGACCTCCAGATCCGAGGCCATCTTGAGTTCGACCGTCGTGACCTCGATGTCGAAGCCCTAGAATCGATGATTACAGAGGTGACCAACGCTGTCCACGTCCAGACTAAAACGAGTGTCACCACAGCAGAGATCATCGACCTCGTTGAGGATATGGATGAAGAGGCGGTCTTCACCGACACCGGTACGCTTCGGACCGAAATTCTCGAGGATGAAGTGTTCACGACGGTAGCGAAGCAGACACCGTTCAGCGAGGATCCTGAAGCGACTGCAGAGGCGCTTACCCACGCAAAAGAACTAGTAATCGAAGAGCAGGCTAGCGGAGAGTCCGTCGCAGACTACCTGCAAGAACGCCGGCGAGAAACGTTTCAGGGAGGCGTCGGTTCAGTCGATCCGACGTACGATGAGGTTGCCGATCATGCTGACGACGGAGGGATTGATGACGAAGTTTTCAACGCAGTACACGCCGGTGAAGAGGTCGATCCAGTAGAAGCTGCTGCACAGACAGTAGAAGCCAAATCTGAAGAAACTCCGGCTATCGAAGAAGTACCTAAGGATGTCGATGACGACGCATCAGTAGCAACGAAGGGAGGTGAGAACTGATGCGCGTGACAGAAGTTAGTTTAGAGAACGTCAAAAGCTACGAGGAAAAGACGACGATCTCCCTCGGAGAAGGAGTGACAGCAATCCTCGGTGAAAACGGTTCTGGGAAGTCAACAATCGCCGAAGCGATCGGATTTGCGCTGTTCAACACTCTACCGTACAATAACCAGGATGAATTCGTCCGGGAAGGGGAATCCTCAGGAACAGTTTGGGTGAGCTTCGAGATCGGCGGAGAGGAATTCACCGTTGAACGCAGTACCAACGGCACCTACAACGTTAATCACGAGACCGAAGATGCTGAATTGGAGTTCGATACCCACGACGAGGTGAAAGATTGGATCCGTCGCAAGTTCAGTCTCGACAAGGAGAGCGACGTCGACTTGTCCACCCTATGGGAGAAATGTCTCGGTGTAGAGCAGACGAAATTCCTCTCCGACTTCCGTGGCTCGCAACGGACTCGAGAGGAACAGTTCGATCCGTTGCTGGGACTTGATATCTACGAACAGGCGTGGAGTTCACAGAGCACCCACAACCTGAAACAACCAGTCGACGAACTGAAAAAACGCAGGCAGACTGCCAGCGAGCGGATCAACAAACTCCAGGGGATGGTCGAGGGCCTCCCCGAGCAGCAGAAAACCCTTGAGGGACAACAAAGTGAGGTCGAAAGGCTGTCAAAAAGACTTAACGAGATACAATCGGACCTCGCCAATGCGAGAGAAGAGTTCGGCGACCTAGACGAACTAAAGGAACGGCAAGATGAACTGAAACGAGTAGTCGACAACGTCAAGAGTCAGATCGAAGGCAAGGTCGAACAGCTCGAGACAGCACGGTCTGATCTTGAGGAGGCCCGGAGCGCTGCAAAGGCTGTCGACGAGACGGCAGAAGAGCATAACCAGTATTGTAAAGCAGACGAGCTTCTCGATGACTTGCGCGAGCAGAAGCGCGAACGAGACAAGCTTGAGAGCAGGGTGAACGAAGCTACCACGGCGTACCGGGATGCAAAACGCGATTTCGAGACTGTACAGGACCGAGCCAAAGAGGCCCGAGCCGCCGAAGAGCGGATGGCCAGACTCGAGGACGCCTACGAGCGTTACAAGCAGTTGAACCAGAAAATAGAGGAGGCGCAAGAAGCCACCCAGCAAATCGATGAGAATGAATCACTGGTTCAGGAAGTTGACGAGATCGAACTTCCAGCAGCAGAAGAAAGGGTTACAAACCAGAAAGAGAAAATCGCGAAACTAGAGTCTAAGAAGCCGCTCGCTGAGGCAGCTGACGAACTCGACGAAATGCGCGCCGATCTCAAAGCGGAGATTGAGCGGCAATCAGAGAAACTTCAAGATCTCGATGAACAGCGTGAGAGGTTGCTTGCCGTCGACATCGATAGCCGTGACCACGAGCACTCGGAGGAAGCAACCTGTCCAACCTGTGATCGCTCTATGGACGCCGACCTCCGTGACAAAGTCGTCAACAACATCGAGGACCAGATCGAGGCCTGCCAAGCTGCGATCGAGGATGCGGAAGCGCGCCTTCCCGCTGTCAATACCGGTCTGGCACTTGCAAGGAATGCGCAAGAGGCAGTCGCCAGTCTCGACGCCGAGCGAGATCGGCTAAATGAGTTCGAAGAGGAAGTCAAAGAGATAGAAAATCGGCGCGAGCGCCTCGTAAATGAGTGTGAAGAGCTCAAGCCAGTTGCCGAACAACTGGCTGATCTCAAGCAGGAGCAATCAGATCTGGAAGATGACCATAGAGCCTACGAAGAGGCGGAGTTCGAATACCAGCAGAAGTGCGATGCGATCGAGAAAGTCGACAAGGCTCGCGAGGAGATGTTTGAAGCCGCCCACGTGGTCGCCCATTTGGAACGTCGGCTGGAGACAGAATTTGATGATCTGGACGAGCAAATTGCTGACCAGGAGAAAATCAAGGAGGCGGCCGAAGATGCCCACAACCGGTATGTTCGGAACGAAGCCGATGCTGAACGGCTTGACGAACGTCGCGACCGAGTATATAGTCTGTACGAGGAGATTGAAAATCTCGAGCGCGACCGCCGAGAAGCGAAGCAAGAACTAAATCAGGTGGAAGCAGACTTCGATGCCGACCGCCATGCCGAACTCAACGAGCAGATTGATGACCTGGATAGTCAGGAGACAAGACTCGATACGGAACTTAGCAAAGCACAGGACAAGTTAGAAGAGATTCAGTCCGAGGTAGAACGACTCGAGACCATTGACTCACAGCTCGAACGGTGGAAGGAGACCCACGTACAACTCGAGCGGGACATCAAATTCGCTGACACTGTTCGAGATGGTGTCCGAGACGCCGGTCCGAAGATGCGGGAACTAATCGCTAATCGAATCGGCGAGCGTGCAAACCAGATCTACCAAGCGCTCCGAGGAACCGGTCGAGAGAGTCTGACGTGGGACGAAACATACCAAATCACCGTTCAAGACGGCAGCCAACACAAATCCTTTAGCAATCTCTCGGGCGGGGAAAAGATGGCAGCCGCGCTGGCGGTTCGTCTGGCAATCATGGAACAAATCAGCCCGCTCGACATTGCGGTACTTGACGAACCCACGTCGAACCTCGACGATGAAAAGAAGAACAATCTGGTCCGGCAACTCGAGAACCTCGATGCGTTCGAGCAGCTCTGTGTGATCTCTCACGACGACACGTTCGAGTCGATGACCGAGTACACGATATCTCTCGAGAAACCGGATCGCGAGACGCACGTGGTCTCGGACGCAGAGTCTGAGGCACGACCGACGGGGGCCGATTGATATGCTGCAAGATCCGGGCGCAGTGAGTAATCAACTTGAGGGGCTCCACGACGACCTCGCGGAGTTCGCTACTGGCGATCGGTCCCTGGCCGACATCTACCGTGACACACTACTGGAGGAACAAGAAACGTCGAGTGCCAAGGAAGTACGTGAAGTCGTTTCGGGGACGTACGCTGATGCTCTACCAACGACCGAATTCGACAGCATGGACGGTCTGACCATTCCATTTGAGACCGCAACAGAGTGGACCTCTCATGAAAGTGCTGGGCGATGGGCCAGTGATGTACTCGATGGGCTTCCAACAGTCGCAGTCGATGGCTCAGAACTTGACCCTACTACTGAGCTGAATGTCCCCGTAGCACTGGTGCAGGTGGTCTCATACGTCAACCATCACACGGCAGACGGGGAGTATAGCCTCGAATCTGAGACGACTGTCGTTCCGCCTGACGAGATCGTCGTCGGGTCAGACGATAACTCATACTCGTACGTCGATGAGACTCAGGCGCAACACGCTCGGTTTGAGCGGGAAACAGAGACGGTGAAAAACCTGATCAAGGAGTATGGGAGCCACCAACCCCCGCCTGTGATTCTCTTTGATGGGTCTCTCTCCGTCTCGTATGCTAACCTGTTCGACGACAATACTACCCAACGCTACGTTGAGGCGATGGCGGACTTACTTGCTGCAAGTCGAGCACACGGTGTCCCAGTCGTGGGATATATTGCTGGCTCGCAATCGTCAGACGTGGCGGACCTAATCCGGAAACTCCAGCCAGGGGCTCTGGGTAAGACGGGGCTTGCACGTGACGCCGCCATCTTCTCCCCCCTCCTCGAAACGTGGGGTAGTCGGACCGCACTCTTCCAGAGTCAGCGCGACCGCTCCCTGGAGCAGCTACGGACGACCTACCAGGGTGAAGAATACAAATTTGGAGACAGGCTCCGGTTCACGTACGCCGATTTCGGTGAAGGCTCCAGTCTAGATCGGCTCGAAGTGCCCCAGTGGATGATCGAAGAGGATGCACCAGCTGATTGGCCTGGTGAAACGATGTTCGAGTATGCCTTCCGCGCAACCCAGGCTGAAGCCGCTGTCGGGCAGGGCTATCCCGAAGCCATCCAAGTCGCCGATCGAGAAGCGGTTCTCACAGGGAGTGACCGGGATAGGCTCCTCCGGATGTTGCTTCGATTAGGAGAAGAGGCTGAATTCCCAGTCGAATGGAACCCAAAAGATCGTAGCAAGCGCCGCCGCCGATGATCAGCACAACACAACTGAAACTCACCAATATCGTAAACACTGACATCCAAAGAAAGCCATGATGAACGCTCGAGACACCTTCGCCGACGCCAAGCCGCTCGGAAGCATCGCGCAATCGAAATCAACTATCGACTATACTGCCACAATCCTCACGGAACGCGACGCAGACAACCCGCCCGATGTCACCGACTATGGATTCGGTCAGCCGGTGGTGCTCCCGATGAGTCGGAACGAGACCGAAGAGGTAGCGGTCGGGGTAATTCATGGAACCCAAGTAATCGATCCTGGGATGGGTGGTGTCGGACCGACACTTGGGACAGACGAAGCGACTAACCAGTTTCGACCGAGCCTGGTTGACGAGCCAACAACGCTCGTTGGTATCGCGCTGCTCGGCAGTGCAAGTTGTACTGGCGACTCGAAGACGGACAAACGAATCGAAAATCCGGATCATTCGATCCCAGCATACGCTATCAGCCACGGGACGACCGTCTACAAGTGTCCAAACCAGACATTCCGAAGATTCCATCTAGTCGATGATAATCTTTCGCTGGCGTACTATCCGCGCTTGACGGAAGTGGCCGGGGCATTCGGAGCAGAGCTGGTCGGTGAGATCACGAGTCAACTACGCGAGTCCACCGACGAGTATAGCGACCTTTTGGACGTGATCGAGCGGAAAGTAGCTCATGAGGCTAACGTTGAACGGGGTGTTCTGCAGTGAGAAGCGATGATGCGGCTATCCTCGCTGCGGATCGCCTGTCCGACGAACCAGTCGTGGGTACAGTCGTCGAACCAGATGATGATGTAGGCGGATTTGTGTTCGCAACTCGTGACGAACAAGCAGTCTCGACCGGAGAGTTTGTTGCCTACAGCCAGTGCGTAGTTGGTAGTGAAGACGACGAGATCATCCTTGCTCGAGTGAATAACCGGGAACGGGAATCGGGACTCCCTACATCCTTCATGGCTGATCCGACCGTCGATGCAGATCAAATCGCAACGACCCTCGGCGCAGAAGCAGACGGATGTGAGCTGTATCGGATCACGGCTAGCGTAATCGGATACTACGATCCAGAATTCGAGTCGTTTAGAAATCCACGACAACTCCCGAGTTCGGGAACCCGTCTCTATCGTGCCCCGGGCGAGATGCTCGAAGTAGTTATTCCGAAGATTAAGCCGCCCTCACATCGGGACAACGACGAACCCGATCCTGGGATGGCCCAAATGGGCCGATTGCTGAATCGGACTGATGAAAGAGTATCTGTCGAGTTACCAGTCAACGAAATAGCAGCGACTCACCTCGCTATCCTAGCCTCCACAGGAAGCGGGAAGTCCTACACTGCTAGCGTTTTGCTTGAGGAGATGCTCAAGCCCGACACACGAGCTTCGGTGCTGGTATTCGATCCACACGGCGAGTATGAAAGCCTCGATCAGATGTGCGATCACGAAGCCTTCCAAGGGGCGGATGGCTACAGCCCCGCCGTCGAACTCCGCCGTTCTGACCAGTTATCGGTGAAGCTGGCCGATCTGACGTTCGATGATTTCTACTCAATTCTCGAACCGACCCAACGAATGTCGTCAGTGCTGAATGATGCCCTCGACGACCTCCAGGACGAAGAGTCGTTTACCGCATCTCAACTCCTGAAAGCGTGCCACTCGAACCATCCAGACGGTCAGGCGAACGGTCTGAAATGGCGAATTAATCGCCACATTGTACAATCAGACTTTTTCGATGGGTACGATCGGCTCGATCTTGACGACCTCGTGAATCCGGGCCAGGTGACAGTCTTCCAGATGGGAGGTCTCACCCGTCGTGACCAGCAAGTGATGGCCGCTGTCTTGCTCCGCAAACTGTACGCGTCAAGGGAAGCAGCGGTTGTGGGGAACCCGGAAGACGTCCGATCAGAGATTAAACATCCCGTTTTTACGCTCTTTGAGGAGGCTCACCGGTTCGCACCCGATGGAGACTCACAGGCGTTACCGATCATCCGGCAAGTGAATAGCGAAGGCCGGAAGTTTGGCCTCGGCACTGGCCTAATCAGCCAACGACCATCGAAAATCGATGAAACAGTCCTCTCACAGTGTGGAACGCAGATTACGATGAACATCACCAACCCGAACGACCAGCAAGCGATACGCGACTCTATCGAAAACGCCGGAGAGGCGGTTTTAGAGGAATTACCTGGATTGACAAAAGGTCAAGCCATCATCTCAGGCGACGCAGTGAATACTCCGGTACTTTCGAAAATCCGAAACCGGCACACAGACCACAAGGCCGACAGTTTGAGTGCGGACCAGCTGTGGCGCGAGGCATACGATGACGCGAAGGGAGCACCGTCGACTAGTAAACCGGCACGCTCTGACGAAAGTGGCGTGTTTGACGGAGAGGAAGAAATATAGATTGCCTCTACGTTTTACAACAGCACTTGCCCGTGAAGAACATCAACGGAGTCAGGCGAACAAAGATTCAGAAACGTTCGCGAGTGCCTTTCGGCAGCTGAGGTTGATTTATTTCGGAGATACACAGATGTCTCGGCAGCGAAGGCTTCTATTATGCTGTTTCTCACAAGAATAGGAATTGCCCGAGAACTATGGCGGTGAGCGATACGGACAGTACTGCCATTCCATATGTTAAAAAGCCGTAATCTGCTGGATTTTTCGCTTCCTGCTCAGAGTTTTGCAGCCTGATCGCCCCTGCGGCTAATATTGATAATCCAACGCCGAGGTGACCGAGCCCTCGTATTTCAATCGTAAGACCGAACCTTATGACGTAAGGTGCGAGAAGGAGCAGGCCACTGTAGATGAAACAAAACGTTACAAATCGAGCCGCTCGCATACCTGAAAATCTGGTGTCAAGCTGATAAGGTTGTTTATTAGTCTCCACCTTTTGCCAACGAACTAGTGTCCAGCCAATAGTTATACGAGGTCGTTTTGTAAACAGACTACATGGTCTTATTCGTCGAAGAACTCTCAAAACAACATCTTTGGGAGTGGTTAGAAACTGAGGAAGGGTGGGAAGTGGACGGAGAAGTAAGAACAGCTAACGGACGAATTGATCTCGCAGCACGTACACCCGACGGCGAATATATCGGAATCGAATTGAAAGCTGCCGCCAATCTATAGTTCGAGTCAACCCTCTCCGAGCAAATTCAACGCTATATCGATAGCGGGCAGTTTGATGAGGTGTATTTTGCCGGGCCATCTGTAGAAGGGGTCGAAGAGGCACTTAGTGGAAAGGAGAATAACCCGTCAATCCCGGTTGTCCGTGAAGCATGCAAGTGCCTCAATGCGGGGGTTGCTGCTGGGAAGTATGAAAAACAGGAGGTCCTGAACCGGATTAGCGAGAATGTCTCAGATGAAATCCTGACATATCAGTATGCACACGATGATCGGGATGTTTGGGACTATATTGAACGCCGAATGGACTACGATACAACGAAGGGAAGTTCGCCGATCACCATCGAAGAAGGTGTAAGGCAAATCAATAACGCGGTTGTTCCTGAGGCGATTGGCGTCATTGAGGTCCCACTGCCGATTCAAGGCGGGTATTTGAGGAGTCCACGAATGGCGCTGACTCCAGGTGAGACGCATGATCCTGAGGTCATTGTTGAACCAGATACAGTAGAACGGTCAGGGACCCCTGAATTTGATAGGACTGGTGAGCCATGGATTCGCCATTGTGCATGGCGTGAGTTCGGCGGGATACCGGAAGGTCACATCCCTAACGTGATGGAATCGGAGACAACCGACCGGCCAATTGATATCCTTGCGTATGATGGTGAATGGGACCCCTCAAAGATTGTTGCTGGTGACGAGAAAGGTGAGGTCATCGGAATCGAAGCGAAAGGTGTGAGCGGAGTTACATCAAACCGGACGCAAACACAACTTCGGGAGTTCTTGGAGACAGGCGTACTCTCACAGCTATATTTAGCTGTCCCACATTCGGAACGAGAACCTGCGATTGGTGTGCTTGAGAATGATTCCGTGCTGGACGCGTCAGTCGGATTACTCGCTGTTGATGAGGGTGGTATGGTGGAGATCATCCGTGAGGCTGCTGACCTTGAGTTACAGTACGATGGGTACAAGCAGAAAGGAGATACGTATAAAACGGGGTATGGAGAACTGACGATTCCGAACGGAAAAGATGTCCAGTCTCCGTTTGATCTTTCAGAGTGGCGTGATCCGCTCTTTGATGACGAAGATCAACCAGTTGTCTGGGAAGATGATCCACGAGATTTCATTCGAACAGTCAATGGGAGAGATGAATTAGACTTATCCAATCCGAATGAGGTGCGTGAGGAATTGAAGCAATACTGCGACCAAAACCGTGTCCGGGCGTACCTGCTTCGTGGATTATCCGCAGCGCCGTATGCGAAAGGGAAACCAGATGATCGCGCGCCAAAGAAAGGCTACACTCGACTGACATTGACTGAGTTTGAAACTGATGACGGCGAATACGGTTTGGATTTGCACTTTGGGAGTGGCTCTTGGGAAGGCGGATATGTGTGTCTGGTAGGTGAGCAAGTTGATGATTTAGTGACAGTGTTGGCTTCTATTGACAATATCGAAGAGGCTACCGTCACTGGACAGGGCCGCGTGATTGATTTGGGCGAATTCCAGTTTGGGTATGGGCAGAACTACGAGTACAAGCTAAGTGGTGAGCAAGCCCGTCCAGAGCAACTGTTACCGCTTCAACTACGATCTGTGGAGACGGATGATGGAATTGGAGTCCGATTGCAGCTGTGCGAGGACTCGAAGTGCGGAGTTGATTTGGTAATGACTGAAGTTCAACGGTTAGATTTCCTCCGGACAATTCGGGTTGCCCGGTTTGGCCGTCCATCTGAAATACCAGGAGACAATGGATATGAAAGAGTAGGGCCTGAAGGAGATGATACATGGGATAAGCGACGGTCGATTGAAGAACGTCATCAATCCGATCTCTCCGTATTCTAAGTCTGATCTCATTGTGGAAATTGAATCTCGTAGTCAGCCGCCAGCTCCTGGAACTCGCCCCACTCCGGGAGCCAGTCGTTGTCGACCTCGCCGTGCGTCTCGAGGTAGCGGAGCAAGGCGTCGATTTCGTCTTCGAGGCCATACTTCGCCGACTGCTCTCGGAGGTCCGCCCCGTCGACGTCGACGTGGCTGAGTAGAAGGAGACAGTACGAGCGGTGGCGGCTGCCGTCGTCGATTAACAGTGTGTGACAGCAGAGCTCCGCCGGCGAGACTGCGTCGAGGTTCTCGGAATAGACGTAGTAGCGATGGCCGGTGAGCAAGAACTGGAGGTCGAAGGTCGCGAACCGACCGAGGCCTGTTTCGTGGAACGCCTCCGCGTCGATCTCCGTCTCGGCCTGGGCGAGAAATTCGTCGTAGTCCTCCCAGAGAATCGTCCCCTTCGGGGCGACGGCTTCGAGGCGTTGACGATGCAGATGGTGTGCGAGTTCACGGGCGAACTCGTGGAGGCGGTCGAAGTCGGCGTTGAACTGGTAGTCGCCGTCGGTCGTCCCGACGAGACCCCGGTCGCGAAACTGCTTGAGGATACGGTTGACCGTGTTGCGGTAGTTGTCGCTCCGGTCGGCGATCTCGGAAACGGTTCGCGGCTGGTCGAGGTAGTACAGCACCTCGAGTGCCTTGCCGGTCAGTAGCTCGGGGAAGTCGATGTGGGAGTGTTGGCGGACGAGGTCCCGATAGAGTTCGACGGCGCGAGCATCCGACGGGACGACTCGTTTTCGTCGGCCATCGCGTTCCGTGTAGACGAGCCCCTTCTCGACGAGGTCGCCGACGGCACGAGAGAGGTAACTCTCGCTGTGGTCGAGCTTCGTCGCGAGTTCGGAGATCGTGTCGCCGCGGTCGACCGTGGCGAGGACCTCGAGTTCGATGCGTCGGAGCACGGTGTAACATAGTACGAAACTTATATATAAAGGAGTTTCGAGTAGTGTTACAGTCAACAGGCACGAGAGCCGTCTCCACCGTATTAACCAACAAAACTATGGATTCGTGGGCCGTGTTGGTTAATACGAGAGTAGCCGATGTCCTACGAACCCCCGACCCCACCGGCGAACCTCCCGACGGAGATCGTCAACACGCTCAACGAGACGGACCCGGAGCAGCTCCGAGACGTTGCTTCGTACGCTGAAGCGCTCGCAGAGCACAAGGAACGAGAGGCCCGTCTCGAGGAGTCGGCAGACCAAGAAGAGGTCGAAAAGCGACCAGACGATCTCCCGGACAACGTTCCAGTGAAGGCAACGATTACAATCAAGGAGATCAACGACAATCGTTACGAATACTGGCAATGGCGAGACGGCGATCAGGTGAAATCGAAGTACAAAGGTCCCGTCAATCCGGATGACTAGCCCCGGATATGCATTGTCATAGCGGTTACTGACGGTCGGTGAAAGGCCCAGTCATACCCGTCAAGGTCGAATGCAACTGCCGCCAGATCAAGCGGTATAACACTGTACTGAAGAGAGTGCCGTTTTCACATCGATGACGGAGGGGGGCCGTTAGTTACACATCGATGACGGGGGGTCTGACGCACAGCATGCACCACGACGACGAGGAGAGTGATCAAACCTACAGATAGAGTATGGTTTACTTTCGAAAGCTAAAGATCGTCCGAATTTACACATCGATAACGGGGGGTCTCCCTCCGGATATACTTCGGTGTCGGTTTGAACGAGTTCGATCCGGAACCTTCGAATACGGATGATAAACCGAGTTTACCGGCCGTATAAACATCGACGGAGGTCAATCTTTTTAACCCTCCAACGTACAGAAAGTGTATGGCCGGCAACAATCAGGATGAGGCTGCTCACCCACCTCCTGATAACCAGATACGTTCCGATCTGAATGAGGATGTAGACGTTTCTGAGACGAATTCAGAGGACATCAAGGAGACACCCAGCGAAGATATCGATCCCGAAACGGAGGAGGTGGCTACTGAGGAGGGAAACCAGCGATCGATCAGAGAGATGCTCGATGACGAGGGGACGGAGTCTGTCTTCGTCAATCGCGACCTCGTCGAACCCGATACGATCATCGACGAGGAGCGGATCGTCGGTCGAGACGATCAACTCGAATCCGTAGTCTCGTTCTTGAAACCAACCTTACAGGGGAACCGTCCCCCGAATATGCTGCTATACGGACCCGCTGGCACCGGCAAATCGCTCATCATCGGAGCAGTGACCCAACAGATTATCGATCTCTGTGAATCGAAGGGTGAACGCTTCGGTGTCGTCGATATCAACTGCCAGCCGATCAACACACTCGATCAGGCCGTCTATGAACTCGTCCAGAGCGTCGCGAGCGATGTCGGTGCGCCAGTCGGTGTCCCCGAGACCGGTGTGTCGACGAAACGGAAATACCGCCGCCTGTACGAACTCATCAATAATCATTACGACTCTGTCATATTCATCCTCGACGAAATCGACCTCCTGGTCGGCCGCCGTGCCAACGACGAACCCGCCCATTCGAAGTTATTGTATCAGCTATCGCGTGCCAGCAACACGAACGAGATCGAAGGCCGCGTCTCAGTCGCAGCACTAACAAACGATCCGAAGTTCATGCAGGATATCGACGGTCGTGCCGAGAGTTCGTTCAACCCCCGTGACGTCTATTTCCCCGATTACGATGCGACACAACTCCGCGAAATCCTCGATAACCGGCGGGACGCGTTTCGCGAGGACGCCCTCGAGGACGGAGTGATCCCACTTGTCGCCGCGTTTGCCGCACAAAGCCACGGTGATGCTCGAAAGGCGATCGACCTCTTCCGCGGTGCTGGCGACCTTGCCGACGAACGTGGTGACGGCGAGGTGACCGAAGATCACGTCCGAGAATCACAAGAGGAAATCGACAAAGACCGCTCTCTCAAACTCGTCGAGGGACTGACGATGCAAAAGAAAGTCTCGCTGTACGCCACTGCCGCCGTTGCATCCTACTCGAACCAACCACGAAGCTCTGTCCCGAGTCCGGTCGGCTTCAAAATCTACCAGTGGGTTACCGACGAACTCGATGCTGACCAGATGACCCGCGAGACCTACGTCAAGTACGTCAAAGAGCTCTCGACGTACGGACTGATCTCGACTTCTCGAAAGAGCCGCGGCCGGGGCGGTGGCATGTTTATGGAATTCACGTTCACCGGTGATCCCGAGAGCATGATGAAGCGCATTGTCGACGATACCCGACTAGAGGCGATCGCCGAAAAGGAAGAACTCCTTCACACAGTGGTCAACACCCAGCTGCGGGATTTCCACGAGCAGTAATTCGAGAGGGAACCGCCTCGGGGTCGAGACCCGAGGCTTAGGTATAGTTTATGGACACAATTCAGATGATGTCGTGGGGACACCCCTCCGTCATCGATGTGTAAACGAAACTGAGATCGAATCATTCGTACCCACACACCCCCCGTCATCGAAGTGTAAACAGCTCCGATGCTACAGTGAAGTTATCAGTGCTACAACAGGAAGCAACTATCGACGACCCCCTCCCCCCGTCATCGATGTGTAAACAGCAAAGAAGCGGCGGGAGTTGAACTGGAAGCTAGCGGTTCAATTGTCGAGAACAGACTGCTCAAGGGTATCTTGAGTGGGAAACCACCGTGTGAGAAATAATACGTCGAGTGATGTACTGCCAACACAGTTACACGCTCATCTCGAGAGTATCTCTCTATTCACCTGTAACTAGATCTATTACGGTTATTGTTCAAAGGCTTTCTACATAAAGCTTCGTCAGACAATAGTTCCTTTTTAGATTGTGTTGTATACTACCGGCTGAGAGGTCATCGGCTATCTTAACCACCGATACCGTTTATCACGCTGTTTCACCCACCCATCCCCCACCCTGCTCTCGTGGTTTTACACATCGATGACGGGGGGAGGGAGTTATGGATTGTCTGCTCTCCTGGATTCGATTGAGCAATCATTGGCTGGACGCGATCTGGGCGAGTGTCGTCGTCGCATGGCCGTATGCGTCGACCCAGAAGGCTGGCCCATCGTGCAGGAGGTGGTCGAGCACGAGCGATTGCAGGATAGGGACGCCGCGGCCTACATTCACGTCGAGCAGCGTGATGCCGTCGTCGAGCTGTGGCAGCAGCATCTCGTCCGTAGCCGGATCGCCTTGGTCAGCAAGGGACCGATTGCGGTCTGCGCCCCGAGTTGGCTGGTCCACCGCCAATCGGTTCGACGTTGAGTGTTCTCCCACACTCGACTAGTTGTCTACGTTCCCGATAAGCCGCGGCGTGGCGCTTCCGCGCTTCAGGGAAGGGCTAGAAGGTATGTAGAACCGGACTCAGGCAACGGATTTCTGCTATCGTTCGATCGTTTTCGAGAACGTTTCCAGAGAGGAAGGCGGATAGCATCGTCGGATTAACCAACAGTTCGGGGGTCACAGCTCAATCGTTGGTTAAGAACTTCTGAACCCATGGTGATATCGCGCTCACGTAATTCTGCTGACGGCCCCCGCATATCCCCCGAGCCTACGATCTGATCTGATCTGATCGACGATTGTTCTCAGTGAGGTTACATCGTCGTTGTTGTACTGTTTGAGTCGATCCCAGTCTGGTTCTTCGCCGTCGAGGTGATATCGCGTGTACTTGCTCCCGACCACAAATCCATCGACAGTCGGGTCTTGGTATTCAAAGCCGAGTGCGCTCGCTACGACGTCCAATTTATGCCGATTGAAGGGCCCGAAGAGCTCCTGATGTGCAGTTATCCCGGGGTCGTGTGCCCGCTCCAGATGGTCGATCCCCTCAGTGATGGCGTGTTCGTCGAATCTTCGACTGAGACACTGTTCGTCGAAGTAGTTCCCTCCGTAGTAGATGATTGGCTCGGTGCTATGGTGATTAAGGTACTCAGACACCTCCTGAAGTAGTGCTGACTCGTCGTCCGTTATGACTAATACAAATATTATTTATACCGACAACAAAATACAAAAACTATGGCAGAAGGAGACTCATACGAAGTTTTGGAACCCAAACCGGAAAACATTGAACGAGCGGCAGACTGTCTGCAAGAGGGCAGACTCGTGGTAGCACCATCGGACGCCAATATGGGTCTCGCCGTTGACCCTCATGACATCGATGCCATCGATAGGGTCTATAAAGTGAAGCAACGCGATCGGTCGAAACCGCTGACGCTGATGTTCCACGACCCTTCGGACTGGACAGAGTACGGTTCTGTCCCGGACGCGGACGTGATGAACGGGTTCGTTGAGGCGTTCTGGCCTGGGCCGCTCAATATTGTTGTGAACAGACAGGACGTGTTCCCGGACGAACTGGTCGGTGGGATGGAGACGATTTCACTGGCGTGTTACGAGAACCCGACGTGGCGGGCATTTGTCGAACATGCGGAACCCATCGCCATGACCTCCGCAAACATCTCGGGGGAAGCCGACGGGCAGCTTGTCGACCGAGGGATGGCTGAGGAACACGTCGGCGAGGCCGTCGAGTACATCATCGACGGCGGACCTCACGAGACGACGCAGTCTACGACGATCATCGATCTCAGCGACACGTCGGACCCCTCGGTCCTCCGGCAGGGTGATATCAGCGTGAGTCAGCTTAACGACGTCCGCGACTGCTTCTGACAATCGGTAACTCTCACGGCGCCAGTTCGTTTCAGACCGTCGTTTCACCCCGATTTTCCAGGGACGCACATCCCAGTATCAATTCTAATCATCTATATATAGATTATATTTACACTAATAAGGAAAATTTTAAAAGGTTCCAATAGGTATGGAACCTCGTGGCCAGCAAGACCAACGATTCGACACAGACCACAGTTGTCGCAGACGCGGATGCACACATCACTGAGACATTCAGTGAGATAGCGAAGTACATTGACGAGGGCGAGTTCGGTGACGTCAAGAGAATCTGTGAGACGGCAGAACTCCCGCTCAACGACATTATGCACCTGAAGCGAGCGACGCCGTCACAGCCGTTCAACGACGAAGGCCGCTCCGGTTCCGACGTGCTCACGAACGAGATGTCGGTGGAGAAGAAGCTCGAAAACATGGACGAGTTCGGTATCGACTGTGGGATTATCACCCCCACGCTGTCGATACTTCTCCCGACCGTCAACCGTCCGAGGTACGCCGTGGCGCTTGCGGAAGCGTACAATCGGTACATCTTCGACCGGTTCGCGGTGGGCAACGACCGTCTAAAGGTCACGGTCACTGTGGCCCCTCACGATCCGGAGCGTGCCGCCACTGAGATCGAGAAACATGCAGACAAGGAAGACGTCGTCGGCGTCCAGATGTCGGCGACTGGACTTGTCCCGCCGCCGGGGGCACGGAAGTACGACCCGATATATCGCGCTGCTGAGGAGAACGACCTTCCCGTGCTGTTCCACTCGGGACTCAACACCGCCGACGGGTTCCCAGTTATCTCGCGGACGGCGAACTACTACGTCGAGGAACACGCCGTCAACCACCCGTTCTCTCATATGTGGAACCTCACCACGATGATTTTCCGAGGTGTCCCTGAGCGGTTTCCGGACCTGGATATCGTGTTCCAGGAGGCCGGAATCGGGTACATCCCCTACTTTATGTGGCGCCTCGACGACCACTACCTGGACCGTGGCGACGAACTCCCACACCTGAACCAGCTCCCCAGCGACTACATCGAGGACAACTGGTACTTCACGACCCAGCCTATCGGACAGACGCGCAAACCGACCGGTAGCGGTGCTCAGGACCACCTCGCCAACATCATCGAGATGGTCGGGGCGGAGAATCTCATGTTCGCGACTGACCTCCCACACCCGGATTTTGATGTTCCGAACGAACTCGAAGACCGTGTCCAGTCGAAACTCGATCAGGACCAGATAGACGCCGTCATGGGGCAGAACGCGATCGATGTATTCGAGTTCGAAGTCTGATATGTCCGACAGAACCCACCAGATAGAGGACGCCGACCGGCTCGACGAGCACGGTTCGCGAATCATTATAGAAATTGATGGTGTCTCGGTAGCCGTCCTCAACGTGAACGGTGAGTACCACACTATTCCGACCGTCTGCCCACACGTCGGCGGACCGCTCGGCGAGGGGGCGCTGGCCGGGCAGGCGACGATAGATGAGTGTGGTGAGATCGGCTACGACGACACGGAGGAGGTCATCGAGTGTCCATGGCACACGAGACGGTTCGACGTAACCACCGGCGAGAACGCCGACGCGTCATGTTTTCAGATACCGACCTTCGATACGTGGGAAGAAAACGGTGAGATATACGTAGCCCTCTGAGACCCGACACCGAGAAGGGCCGTGTGTCTCACGACACACAGCCTGCTGTAGCGGGTTCCACGACGAGATAGTATTATGTTACGAACACTCTCACGAAGGAGTTCTCGTAGTAACAGACTGAGGCCTATAATGAGTACGCAAACACTGTACGACAAGATTTGGGAGAGACACAAAGTAAAGACGCTACCGAACGGACAGGACCAGCTCTTCGTGGGGCTCCACCTGATTCACGAAGCGACGAGTCCACAGGCATTCGAGATGCTCCGCGAAGCGGAGTTAGAGGTCGAACGGCCGGATCTGACCCATGCAACTGTCGACCATATCGTCCCGACCGACGAACAGTCACGACCTTTTGAGGACGAGGCTGCGGAATCGATGATGGCAGAGTTGGAGACCAACACCCAACAAGCGAACATCGAGTTCTCTGACCCGGAAAGCGGTGACCAGGGTATCGTCCACGTTGTCGGACCGGAACAGGGGCTGACCCAACCCGGGATGACCATCGTGTGTGGCGACAGCCACACGTCGACACACGGTGCGTTTGGTGCGCTGGCGTTCGGTATCGGTACGTCGCAGGTGCGGGACGTATTCGCCAGCCAGACGATCGCGATGGAGAAACAACGAGTCAGAAAGATTGCGGTCAGCGGCGAACTCGACGACGGCGTCGAAGCAAAGGACGTCATTCTATCGATTATCCGGCGACTGGGAACCGATGGCGGCGTCGGGTACGTTTACGAGTACGCCGGTGAAACGATAGAAAACCTCGACATGGAAGGGCGGATGAGTATCTGTAATATGTCCATCGAGGGTGGCGCCCGTGCCGGCTACGTCAACCCAGACGAGACGACTTTCGAGTGGCTCGCGGCGACGGACCGATTCGAAACCGATTCCGACCGATTCGACGAGCTACGGGAGTATTGGGAATCTATCCGAAGCGACCCGGACGCCACGTACGACGACGTGGTTGAAGTCGATGCCGGCGAACTGGAACCGATGGTCACTTGGGGAACGACGCCCAGCCAGTGTGTCGGTGTCACGGAACCGATTCCAGCGCCAGAGGATCTTCCGGCGGGCAGGCGAGAGACCGCTGTAGAGGCCCAGGCGCACACGGGCGTTACGCCCGGTGAGACGATGGAGGGGCGCGAGATAGACGTGGCCTTCCTGGGCTCCTGTACCAACGCTCGCCTCCGGGACCTCCAGCGGGCGGCGGACATCGTCGAGGGGCGGCAGGTCCACGATGACGTCCGCGGGCTCGTCGTCCCTGGTAGCCACCGGGTCAAGGCCGCCGCCGAGGAACGGGGCTTCGATGAGTTGTTCACCAATGCGGGATTCGAGTGGCGTAATCCGGGGTGTTCGATGTGTACCGGGATGAATGCTGACAAGCTCGAAGACGACGATGTCTCTATCTCCTCCTCGAATCGGAACTTCGTCGGCCGACAGGGGTCGAAAGATGCCAGTACGATTCTGGCCAACCCGCAGATGGTCGTCGCAGCGGCGGTCACCGGTACTGTGATAGATGTCCGTGAGCTGAAAGAGGAGGTTGCCGTATGACTGACGCTGTCGAGCCGATTCCCTCTGTAGAGTCAGTCACGGGGACGGGCATCCCGATACGGGGTGACGACATCGACACCGACCAGATACTCCCGTCCCGCTTCATGAAGGTCGTCACCTTCGAGGGGCTCGGTGAGTTCTCGTTCTTTGACAAGCGGTTTGACCGCGATGACAATCCGAAAGACCACCCTATGAACGAGGACCGGTTCCGGGACGCCAGCGTGATGGTAGTCAACGGGAACTTCGGCTGTGGCTCCTCCCGGGAGCACGCTCCCCAAGCGCTGTTGCGCTGGGGCATCGATGCGATAATCGGGGAGTCGTTCGCCGAAATATTCTCCGGGAACTGCTTGGCACTGGGCATCCCCACGGTCACCGCGGACGCTAAAACGATCGACCACCTGCAGGAGTGGGTCAAGGGGCATCCGCGAGAGGAGATCACGGTCGATGTGGCGGACAGGACTGTCAGCTACGGCGAGCACACTGCGACGGTCACCGTCGACGACGTCCAGCATGAGGCGCTGGTCGATGGCACGTGGGATATGACCGCGCTACTACGGTCGGATAGTGACGCGATAGAGCGGACTGTCGCCCAGCTACCGTACGTCCCACAACGGTAGCCGTCCACCACGATACCGTCGGTCCCACGATTCCACAAGCATTTTTACAACTACAGATAATTTGGTATTATGTATAATGGTTATGGGCTGAATATCGTGAACGCACAGATACACCGTCTCCGGGACGGGCCATACGGTGATTCGCTCGCACCCGACGTAGACGCGGTGTCCTCGTGGGATGAGTTCCGTGAACTCCCGCTGACGACCGCGACCGACGTCAACCGTGCTGTCGCGGCCGCTCCGGTGCCATCCGACCTCGCGACGATCTCATACACTGCACTAGACGGGACGGAACTCCCGGTCCACGATACGTTGGCTGACGAGCAATACATGGCTGCCATCAACGCCAAATACTTTCAGCAGGCTGGATTCCGCCCGGGTGACCGCGTGTTGAACTGCTTCCCGTATACGGCAACCGGCGGTGGGGAGGTATTCGAGAAAGGGTTGCGGGCACTGGGCGCCGAAGTCGTTCCGGCGAGTGACGCGACGGCGTCGACCCTCCAGACACTGTTATCTGACCACCTCGACGGGCTGTGTGGACCACCCAGCACGGTCCTCGCGATGGAAGAAGACGTCAGCAGCGGTGTCGACATCTTCCTCGGGGCTGGGGAGCCGTTCACCGGCATACCGGGCCGGCGTAGCAAAGTCAAAGAGCGGTTGGGCGCTGAGACGGCCGTGGATTACTTCGGGACGCGCCACGCCCAGCCCATCGCCGTCGAGTCGGCCGCCGAAGATGGTCTTATGGTCTGTGACGACTACGTGCTCGTGGAGATCGTCGACCACAATATCGGCCAGACACTCCCGGCAGGGACGTACGGGGAAGTCGTCATCACGCACCTTCACAAGACCGGCACACCGCTGTTCCGGTGTCGAACGGGCGATGTCGCTCGTCTGACGAGGCGAGACGGCAATCCCTGTCTGCCGGACAGCATTGTGGGGTCACGGGACGAGTCGGTGCGGGTCAGCGACCGGACGGTGTACAAGGCAGGACTCAGAAACGAGCTCCTCCGATTCGAGGGGCCGTCTGGCGACTTCGAGGTAGAGACCCACGGTGACAGCTCCTACAGTGTGGTGTACGAGGGCGCAGACCACGGCGAAGACATCCTTGGCGCGCTCGAAGCGACCCAGCCGGTAGCCCCGACGACGGTGAGGGCCGTCGACGACTAAACCATCGTCCTCACTGGGGTGGTGTTCCTCAACGCGAACTACGGCGGTGCAGTGGCTGTCCTCCCGCTGCCCTCGAGTGTTTCGACCCGCCGCCACGTTCGAACTCACCGATCTTCCGTTCGTTGCAGCGAATTCTAGAGGTATATCTCGCTCCCGACGCCGATGGTGCGGAACGCGTCTGGCAGGCGCTCGGTGAAGGATTTTCTCGACCTCGAACCCGGTGCAGGGGGTTCCGACGAACAGGTCGACTTTGTCATCAAGCCAGTCGGCTGTGATTGGTCTCTTGCCATCTTCCTGACCCACGAGATTCCTGTGCGACCACGTTGAAGATGCTTTTCCCCGTAGTCCTCCGTATGTGTGGCCGGAACTCGCTTTTCATCGACCAGGCCGACCTCGAGGCTCGCTTCGACGCCGAGGTCGTCGCGGACGGCGGGTACACACCTCGATACAACATCGCGCCTGGCGAGGACCTCCACATCATCACGAACAAGGCTTCCGACGAGATCGACGCCTACCACTGGGGGCTGATTCCGTTCTGGGCGGACGAACCCGAGGAGGGCATCATCAACGCTCGCTCCGAGACTGTCGACGAGAAACGCGTCTTCGAGCGGGCGTGGGAATCACGTCCCTGCCTCGTCCCCTCGTCTGGGTTCTACGAATGGAAATCGCCGAACGGCGGGTCGAAGAAGCCCTATCGGATTTACCGCGAAGACGAACCTGCCTTCGCGATGGCCGGACTCTGGGACGTCTGGGAGGGCGACGACGAGACGATCTCGTGCCTCACGATTCTCACGACGGAGCCGAACGACCTAATGAACTCAATCCACGACCGGATGCCGGTCGTCCTCCCAAAGGACGCGGAATCTGACTGGCTCACCGCAGGCCCGGACACTCGCAAGGAACTGTGCCAACTGTACCCAAAGGACCACCTGTCCGCCTACGAGATTTCGACGCGGGTCAACAACCCCGGAAACGACGATCCCCAGGTCATCGAGCCGCTGGACCACGAGCAATCGGGCCTCGGCGAGTTCAGGTCGGAATGAGGCCGTATTAGAACAATTAGCACACCAAAGAGCAGGGTAAACGCTGAGGTTGATAAGTTCAGCGACCCTGCAAGATGATCCTTCGGTCTAGTTGTTCTTCTATATCGTTGCGACCATCCGTGCTCTCACCCTCGAAAGCCGATCAATAGGGAACTTGGTCAACACGAATAAACCCCTCGCCCGATTGACTGAATGTATGCCAAATACTTCGCCTGAAGAGTGGGGGAGTTGGGTGGAAGACCAACTCCAGAAGATGGAAGACGTGTACCATCGGGACGAAGATCGACTCTTTTCAGACTATAATCGAGAGACAAAGCATATTGACGGATATTCTGGTCGTGGATTACTGGAGCTCATTCAGAACGCTGACGACGCCGGCTGGGAATCGTCCGGTTCGGTTGACGTCCTAATAGAACTGACAGAGGAAGGCCTATTCGTTGCTAATAGTGGGGAGCCCTTCTCCCGTGAGGGAATCAGTTCGTTAATGCTCAGCGACAATAGCCCGAAACAATTCCGGGAGGAATGTATCGGCTACAAGGGACTTGGATTCCGGTCTATTTTGAATTGGAGTTCGGACGTGCTCATACACAGCGGAGACGTATCGATCGGATTCTCGGAACAGTTCGCAGCTGAGTTTTTAAACAAACTCCGTGCTGAAAACGACGAAATTGATAGGAAAGCTAAGCGATACGAGCAGCGGGGAACCTCAAATCCAATCGCAACGCTGAGCACGCCACGACTTCTCTCAGAGAGCGACGTTGTAGATACACGTTTCGAGGAAGTCCACAAACAAGGCCAGCAGATCAAGGCTCGAGGCTACGACACTGTAATCTGCATTCCTCTGTTTGACAGCGACAGTCGAAACCAAGTTCAGAAGGAGATCAACTCCCTATTCAAAGAGCTCACGCTGTTCCTGCGGAGCGTAGATGATCTTCGGATTCGCAGTCCAGAACGAGAAGAGCACTGGAGTGTCAAACGCGGGGAAGAGAAGGTTATTGTTGACCACGGCAGCGGCGAACCGACTACGTGGAAAATATTCAAAGACTCGGGGGAAATTCCGGAGGAATATACCACCGCTTCGCAAACCAAAGATCGGTACGAGATTAAAATCGCTATACCAGAGGATACCAGAAGCAAGGAGCTACCATCTGATCTCTTTGTTTTCTTCCCTACCAAGGTCTCGTTCCCATTTCCGATGTTGGCGCACGCCACTTTCCAGGTGACAGAATCACGAAATCACCTGATAGAGAGCGATGCGAATCGATTTGTCGCTGAACGATTAGCGTCGAAGATGATTGATGCAGCGGAGGATCACCGATCTGAAGAAACCCCGTGGGCCGCTCTCCGTACAGTTTCACCCACTGGACCAATCGGTTCTACGCTAAACAACCTCGGAGCACCAGATGAAGCTCAAAGCTCATTCAAGCAGTTACTTGAGTCAGAAGTTGCTACGCGGTCACTCATCCCAGTGCAGGATGGTTCCTTTACAACACCCGCAAAGGCAAAGCGAATTTCCGGTGATTTTGATGACCTACTCCAAGGAGAGTTATTCGACGATGTCTGTCTTCACACGAACAGTCAGGATGTGAAGAACCAGCTGGATCGTTTAGACGTTGGGCACATCAACTACACAGACCTACAAACGCGACTTGATACTATTTCAAGCGACCTTTTTATGACAACCCGAGCAGGCATCATCACCCGTCTCGTCGATAATAATCTCATTGGAGACGAGACTCCACCGCGTCTTCTGGTTGATGGTGAGGGGAATACAATTCCGCCTGAACGAACTACTTTCCTCCCACCACAGGGAGAGTCGATTACACTCCCCTCATGGGTTCCAAGAGATATTCTTCACCCTGATCTTGCATCAAAGCTGCAGTCAAGCTGGGGATTAACCAGTATTCGAGATCTGCGAATGAAGCTATCGTCGTTTAATATTCGTGAGTACGAGCTTTCAGGGCTAGTCCAAGCGGTTGTCACCGAAGCGAACGACCGCGTTTCTCAGAATCCGGACTCAGAGGCACATTGGCGCCGGAAGATGCTACGTGGGCTGTGGGACCTCTACGAAGCCGGTGCCAAGGGGGTGAGCCTCACAGAAGTCTCGATTGTTATTCCGACACGTACCGGGACTTTCGCAAAGGCCAGCTCTCTCTATCTAATGGGTGAGTACCCCAACGGCAAATTGGTCGAACATCTGTATGAGTCAGTAGATCAGGAGCTGTTCGTCGTAAGTCCCACAGAATTAGACTTCTGTGACGATGTAAGCAAGCTAGAGTCGTTCTTGCTTTGGTTGGGTGTCGCCGATGAGCCGCGATTAGAGCGACGTGAGATGAGTAATTCTGACTTCTTCGACCACGTCCTCGAGACATTAGACTATCCAGCTGAGTTCGGGAGTGAAACAAAAGAAACCCCGAATGACGTTACGTCGACACGGAATTATCGGCTACGAAGGGTCGAGACAGTCGACCGACTTGAGGAGATCGTCGAAAGGGCACATCCGTATGCGATACTCGCGTGGCTTGCGACGATTCCAGAGACGACCAATCGCTGGCGGAAGAATGGATCAGACGCGATACTTGAGATCAAACCCAAGTACCACCAAAATTGGAAATCACTTAACGAGCAGTCTGTACCTTCCCACCCTTACTGGATTCTCCGAACGAGCCAGTGGCTTCCTGTCCAAGGTGAAGAGACTAATCTTCAGACCCCACAGACCTGCTCGACTGCATCGTTAGCGGAGGATATCTCGCCATTAGTTGGATATCCGGCAGTAGATCCAGAATATCCGCTCTTCTCCGAACTGGGTGTTGACGAAACTGATATCTCCAAAACGCTCCGAGACCTGGGTGTAACGAATACACTCGCCGATCTTTCGTGGGAATCGTTCTACGAGATCCTGTTTAACCTTCCTGATCGCGATCCGGACGGAAAGGTGGCAAAGCGGGTCTATCGAACCTTGCTAAAGAACCGCGAAAGTGACGAGACTCCACCAGCATCTCTGCGTGCTGATTTCATCGAGAATGGGGAAATGTTCGGAACTCACGAGGGAGTCGAAGGATACTATCCGGTGTCGGAGCTGCGATACACAAACACCGACTCAATTCCTGCGCCAGTTGAGAACAGATACCCCTCACTGATGCTCGATAACCGCCAAGGTACTGAGAAGGTGAAACAGTTCTTCGGCGTAGAGGGACTCACAAACTCTGATATCAACATTTCAGACGTCGACTACGACCACCACCTGTATATGGACGAGTTTTCGCAGGAGGTTGATGAGTTGAAGCCGTTCATTTACGCCTTCAGAGTTGATGGCGACGATAATCGCCGGGAGCTACGGGCGATACGCGATGCAGAAATCGTCCTATGTAACGCGGTAAAGGCGACTGCATCAGTTGGTAGCGATACCTTCGATATCGAACTTCAACCAGGATCGTACCTCATTGACGATTCGACAGTGTATGTTGTGCCCGATATTCTCGACGGGAGGCCACAGGTGACTGATGACCATCTTGCTCGGTTGGTTGGAGATGTTTTTTCAGATGTCCTCGATAAGAAGCTGAGCAAGGATATTCTCTCGCTCGCAACGGCAAATGATAGGCGTCAGCGTTTGGAGGTGCTCTTAGGTGACGAATCCGCGCATGAACGCTTACGTGAATCTAGAGCGCTCCTCACAGGTGAGACCTCTGAAGAGTCGGACTCGGTTTTCACTGCGCCTGAAGTCACAGACGGAATGGATCGAACCAAAAAAACAGAAAGAGATCGATCGGAAGATAGTCCCTCGCGTGACGGAACGGCTGTCAATTCACAACAGCCGACCGATGAGACACCTGCTTCGACAGCACAATCTGGCATCGACGAATCGATAGAAGGCGTTTCATCAAAGCAACAGGGCTTCGAAACGGTTGAGGGAAGATCCATCACGATTCGCCGAACATCGCAGACATCACAGAGTCGGTCGACATCGGGAACATACGATGTACCCGATTCTGAAGGAGCCGAAAAACTCGCATACTGGTTCGAAATTGACGCGGGTCGTTTCCCAATCCTCGTTTCACATATCCAAGGAAGCGAAAGCTATGGGTGTGACGTATTGAGTTTTGAGACGGAGGAACGAAAAGAGGCATTCGAATCAGACCCTGACAGAACCCTCATAGATCGATATATCGAGGTGAAAAGCAGTACAAGTCAACAGGGATACGTAACTTTGGATGACGGCCAGGTCCAACAAGCTCTGACCCGTCAAGAACGGTTCTATCTCTATCGAGTGTATGATGGATCCAGCGAGGACGGGTCGTATGAACTGGCAGTACTCGAGAATCCGTTAGCGCATGTAGACGCGGTTAAGCGGAAAGCTTCGATAGATCCATATCGCACCGAGGAGGCCATTCGCTACTCTCTGGATCTTATTTCTGACGAGCAAGACGATTGAAATCCAAGCCTCAGCTTCCGAGACGTGTTATTCGGCGAGAAAGTCGGGCGAATCTGAAAAATCTGTATCACGTACGCCCGTACGCGATCAAACCGTCCTGATTGGAACCACCGACAATCGGGCCTCGGCGGGTTCAGTTCGGGATAGCTGACGGCATCACGGTCACTGCATCGGCGACGCCGCCGCCGAATCGACGAGCGAGTACTCTCGGTCCCGACTCGTCCCCTCCGCCTCGAGAAGGTTGTACTGCTCCATCTTTGATAGGTACGTGCGGATAGTCCGCTTCGTCCGTGGATCATCGACATCCTCGGTATAGCGCTCGTGGATCTCGCTCGGCCCGACCGGACCGTGCTCGCGAACGATGTCGTAGACGACGCGCTGGTGCGGCGTGAGCGAGTCGAGGCTCTTCTGCTTGATCTGGGCCCGAGCATCCTCGGCGGCGTCCAAGAGAATGTCGTCGGTGATGCGCTCGTGGTTCTCGAGATCGGCCTTCCCGGCGGCCGTTCGCAGGATGCCGATTGCGAGGCGGGCGTCGCCGGCGGCCGCGTCGGTGATTCGATAGAGTTGGTCGTCGGTGATGACATCCTCGTCGAGCCCCCACTTTGCCCGCGCACTCAGGATATCGTACAGTCGCTCGTCGTGGTACTTGTCCATCCGGACGTGTTCGCTGGAGCGCACCCGGCTCATGAGGGGGTCGTCGACGCGGCTGAACAGCTCCTCTTCCTAGTTCGCGATGCAGATGATCGCGAACTGGGGCAGGCTGTGGAGGTCGTAGATGACGCTGGGGTCTTCGAGCTGGTCGACCTCGTCGAGGATAACGACGGTCCGCGGGCCGTCGTGTTGTTGGAGCCGGTCGACAAGTTCGTCGTGCGGCGTCGACTGCCGGTGGATGTCGATGGTGATGCCGAGGTTGTCGAGGATCTGGTAGAGCGTGCGGAACCGGGTGTAGTTGCGCCAGCAGTTGACGTAGGTGGTCTCGACATCGAGAACTCCTCACGGAGCCGTTCGGTTACGAACTTCGAGATGCACGTTTTGCCAGTGCCGCTGGGTCCGGTGACGATGGCCGTGTCGGCGGGCTGCCCGTTCGTGATGGGCTCGAGAATATATCATACTGGAACCCCTCAATTCGTCACTACCGACGCCGGTTGGTTTCTTGCTCCAAAAGCGATTTACAGCTCCCATATGGCTTGAATCTGGGATTGGAGTCTCTTCTGGCTAAATTCTGATTTCAGCTTTCAAAACGTTGGTCCGATCATATCGTGCCCAAAACCCTCCGCGTTGGGTTTAGGTGACTGGTTTTATTTAGCCAACAGGCTATTTATTGGTATCATCGATGACTGAGGCCTACTTCGTTCATACTAATCGGCAACATCACAATCCAATCGATTTTGGACGGCTGTTCGAGGACGTCAGCGTAGCCGCGACGTTTGCCGACAAGTCGGAGTACGGGGAACAGCTTCAACCCCTGAATGAGGGCGACAGGGTGCTGATGTATGATCAACCCTCTGGCACTTATGTTGGAGTTGGGACTGTGTCGGAGCCGTGGAGTGGTGAAGGTGTTACTGACCCTAAAAAAAAGGTCGCCCCAGATGATGATGTCGAAGAGTTTCACGTCGGCATCGATTGGGAACACTGGCGCCACCCGACGAATGGCTACAATCGGGCGAAGGTCAACCGGATTTTGGGATATGACGAGGCCTATGCTCCTCCACAGTCGGTTATGCCGATCATAAACCCTGATGAACAGGCGATCGAGCGAGTATACAGCATAATTAGTGACGGTGGAGAGATACCTACAATATTGACTTCCGACAAGCGGGAGGTACTCGAAGAGTGGCGAGAAGTCGCGGAAAACCACATCGCTGGCGAGGAATTTGATTTCGAAAACCACGACAGGACGAAAGATATCCGAGAGCGAGCGGATGCGTTCATCGACGATCCCACCTCGGAACGGTTCAAGTCGATGTGGGACCGGATGCATGCCGCTATTCAACGTGGTAATGCCGAGAATATACTGTCCAAGTGGGACAACTCGATTAAGGAACTTGCGGATCTTATAAAAGAAATTCGTGATGCCAATCAATACAACGAACAGTGGGAATCTGAACTAGGTGGTAAAACGACGGTCCGGGAACTCTTTGGCAACCTCCATATTGAGGAGTACCCGATAATCAACGCCGCCACTGAGAGCGGTCTGGCCTTCTTCGACTACGACCAACCAGACTCCTACGCAGAGGGCGTTGAGGAGTTCGAAGATTTCCTCGAAACATATGAGCAAGTTGTTGGCCACGCGACAGCGGAAGCTGATCACGGACTCGAGGTCCAGATCAGGCTTGAGGTGGATCAGCTATTCAACGTGATCGACAAGGTCGACGAGTCGAGTATCGAGAACGAATCTTCTGACGCGGCAATCCGACTCTACCGGGCGGTGCTTGACGCCAAGACCGACTCTGGTGCTGAGGGCGGCGACGGATCGACGACAACAATCCAGGACCTCGCTGGGACGGACGCCAACTCGTTCTGGGTCAATCAAGGTAATCAAGCTGAAATTCGAGACGAATACTTGAGAGCTAAAGTGGATAATGAGTGGCACCACGAGCTTGAACGGGTAGCGGAAGGCGATGTAATCTTCCATAATTTCGACGACGAGCTCATCGGCTACTCAATCGCCACGGGTCACCACGAAACATACTCCCTCCGCGACCAGAAGTACCAGCGAATCGCTGTCGACTTCCACTGGTTCAACGAACCACTCCCTGTCGATAGCGAACTGAAGGAGACTCTCGGTCAAGATAAGTACCGAACGGAAAAATACTACCCAATAAATTCAAACGATCACCTCGCACAAGCATATCTCGCGGATCTCTCGGACGCAGCCACAAACTTTCTCCTCAGCCAAGTTGATATCGACGTCGAGCAGGGAACCTCAACCGACGCCACTGAACTCCCGTCAAAACCGAACAGTGCTGAAGAAATCAAACGCCAGCTCGTCCAGAACAAGCAGGTTATCTTGTATGGTCCTCCTGGAACGGGGAAGACTTTCGACGCGAAGCGGTTCGCGAAACGATGGGTCCACAAAAAAACCAAGAGGGAGCCCGCAGGGAAACAGATTCGCTCTGTGACGTTCCATCCCTCGTTTTCTTACGAGGATTTCATCGAGGGGCTGACTGCCGACGCAACAGAGTCTGGAAGTGTATCCTACGATGTCGAGGACGGGGTGCTGAAACACGTCGCTGAGGACGCGAACGACGCGCTGGAGGCAACGCCGGCAGGTGAGCGGGAACCGCCGTTTGTCCTGATCATCGACGAGATCAACCGCGGAAATCTCGCTCAGATCTTCGGCGAAGTCATCACCCTTCTGGAGGCCGATAAACGAGGCAGCTTCGAGGTCGAACTCGCACACTCCGGCGATTCGTTCACGCTACCCCCGAATCTCTACATCATCGGGACGATGAACACTGCCGACCAGTCGATATCGCTGGTCGATACGGCACTCCGTCGACGGTTCCGATTTATCGATTTCCCACCAAATCTCGATGTGGTCTTCGAGCAGTACGACACCATCGATGTCGGGATGGAACCCGAAGAACTGCTCACAGCACCTACTGGAGTCATCTCAGACAGGGACCGGCTCTTAGCAGCGAGTATCCTCGCCATTGGTGAACTCAACGAGCGTATCTTGGATGCGGCACAACTTGGGAAAGGGAAACAGCTCGGGCACACCTACCTCCTCGAACACGATTCGAAGGCAGCAGTCGTCGACGCGTGGCGCTTCGACATATTGCCTCAACTGGAAGAATACTACTTTGGGCAGCTCGACCGGCTTCGAGAAAATCTTCTCGATGGGACCGGTGAGACATTATTTGACTGGAATACTGAGCGTATTCAGTCATTCAATGCCAACGACCTCTATACAGCGTTATGTACGCTCGGCGGGATCGAGAACCCAGTCGATCTGTCCGGCCAAGAACGTGAATCACCAGTAGAATCAGACTCTGATTCCGCTGACGACACATGGGGGGAAGGGGAACGAACAACTGAGGCGTTCCGTGACCGGGTTTCGTCAACGCTTGACCCGGCGAACGCCGAAAAAATATCCCAGCTGGTTGATGGTGCCGACGATATCGCCAATCTTGATCCTGGAGACGGCGACTATGCGAGTTTGATGCTGAAAGCAGACTCGGTCAACCCATCTGTCGGGGTCATCCAGATCGAGGAAGATGGAACGATTGGATTCCGGTGGAACTGGGTTGTCTCGAACGACAACAGTGAGGTTTCACCGACGTTCATCGATGATGCCGCCACAGTCTTCGAATCGGTTTCGGGCTATCATCACGAGTGGGACCCGGAAGACGGGGAGAACGGCGATTTCGAGAGCCCTGAGCTCAACGTACAAGATCTCGCACAGTCAGATATCGACGATCTCATCGAAAGCCTTCGCGAGTTCGTCAATCGGGCGAACGAACAATAGCATGACTGAGTTTCTCCCGATTGGCGGGCTCGGTCCACAGATCGACGAAACTGGCGGCACCGAAACCGAGCCCCCGTCGGAGCCGATCTCTCTCGGGGAACATGAGGAGACCGACCCTTTCCCCGTTTCGCAATCGGATGCCGAGTTTTTAGAGGGTATGGAGGAGCGTTTTGGGACTGCACCACTCGATGTTTCCTTCGGGAGCGACGGGAAGGTAACTCTCTCCAGTGGCTCGTACGTAGGCGTACTTACGCTGCCCAGCGGTGTTCGCGTCGAGGTCACCCCCAAACGGACCGTGACCCGGCTACTGTGGGCGCTTCGGTACGCGTTCGACACGCCGGTCGACACTCTCGATTTGGAGACGGACTTCACAAGTGCCTCGTCATTTTTTGATGCGATTGGAATCCTGTTTCGGGCTGAACTCCACTCGGTGCTCTCACAAGGTCTTCATCGGGATTACGTCTCCACGAGTAGCATCGAAAAACGAGTCAAAGGCCGAATCGACGTACAACGACAGCTTCAGCGCCCTTCTCCTGTTACGACCGACTTCGCCGTCGACTACGAGGAGTTTACCACGGACAATACACTGAACCAGGCGGTATTGGCGTCAATTCGGGTACTCATCACTCTCGTAAGTGATGACGACCTCAGGAGCCAGCTCAGATTACAGGAGCGACAGCTCAGGGAGTTCGTTAGCGTGGAACCGGTACAGCCAGCAACCGTTCGACGTATCGAACTCTCTCGATTGAATGACCACTATACGACATTACTCGAACTGGCGACGCTGGTGTTAGAGCGAGAATTTTTCGAGGATATCCGTGCCGGGACCCAGCGCTCGCTGGCGTTGTTTGTGAATATGAATACCGTCTTCGAGCGGATCGTCGAACGGGGGTTTCGTGCTATCGCACAAGAACAAGAGGGTCTTCGCGTTGACGGCCAGGCCTCGATCCCGAACCTCGTCGACGGTCCCCATTCGGTTTCAATGCGACCGGACGTCCTCGTCCGGACAACCGGTGGGGAACCGATACTCGTTGCCGACGCGAAGTGGAAAACCAACCACGAATCGCCGTCTTCTAGTGACGTGTATCAGCTAACCTCTTACATCCTCTCGCTTGAAGTTCCGGGCGTCCTAGTCTATCCCGGTGGAAGTGTGAAGATGCCTCCCTCAACAGTGGAGGGGTACTCGTTGCACTCCTTCGCAGTGTCGACTGACGCCGACACTGGTTCGTACGATGACTACGTGCAGGATCTCGAATCTAGTGTGAAGCGGTTATTTGATCAGGTTGTGGAGGACAGTTCCGAAACCTATCACTGATTACGAAGTTTTGATCTTCGGCCTGATTTCGCCCCGTGAGGATACGGTCGTCTGTGGGTTCTCACCGCGTATCAAATCAACTTTGGGAGTTCTGCCGCCACGACGTTGAAGCCTCTTTCTTGAATCCAAGAATCAGTGAGTCATTGATTGGTGTCCTCCTGTGCCAATTCCCGAATTTTTTCCTTCGTCTCTTCGCGGTGCTCGCCGAACGCCACCTCGAAAATCCCTCGGTAGAAGTGCTTGTTCTTCTCGAGCGTGATGTCCTCCCGCCTCAACTGTTTTTTCAGCCGCGTAAATGTGACCTCGATATCCTCGCTCTGTTCCGGTTCAACGTATATGGTGGCGGAGTCCCAGTCCTCCCGGATATTCAATGGTTCATCATCCGTTTCTGTTGCCTCCTCAGTGGGAGACTTAGTATCCGCCGAGCCAGCACCTTTCTCCTGACCTGATTGCTCTTCTGTGGCGGCTGCAGGTTCGCGGTCTTGTCCCTCTGTTTCCGACGTCGCCTCTGCGGTCTCGTCGCCGCCGGCGACTTCTTCGTCTTCTGCTTCCTCTGATGGGTTCTCAAATCGCTCGTCCATTCCTCGGGGCATAGTTACACCTCCACCTGCGTTTTGTCGAACGCCCGTTCCATTGTCTCAGCAACCTCCAAGAAGAGGTCGCGCTCGACTTGCTGGTCGTTCGCGTCCTCCCATTCGAAAATATCGCAGCCGTTGTCCCACGCGCGCTGTATCGCTACCCGCATTGGAAGCTTGAAGATCGGCGCTAATGACGCATATGACTCGTCAAATGCCTCCAGGAACTTCTGTGACTGACCATCGTCTCTGTACATGTTTGCCAGCAGCCCCACGATCGCAATCTCAATCTGCTGGTTCTCCTCGATTGATTCCAGCTGGTCCCAGAGATCGTCTAGGGCATCTCGTGATGTGGCTTGGGTTTGTGCGGCCAGGAACACGTTTTGCGCCGCGATGAACGCTGCATCCGTCAGGACCGAGAGATCAGGGGGGCAGTCGATCAAAATAAAATCGTAGTCGTAGCCGTCGTCGACCAACTCTTCGAGAGCAACTTTCAACGAGAGACGAGCGCCCGCGTCGTCCATCCAATCCCGGGCAAGCCCCATGTCCTTGTGGCTCGGTACGAGATCGAAATTCAGGTGTTCGTAATCGTCGCTGTGGATCATGATTTCTGAAAGAGTCGTGTCGTCCGTGCGCGGATTGTCGACTAGAACGTCGAGAAGATTTGCATCATCCGTAGCGAGCGTATTTGGAAGGTCGTTCTTCGGGCTTGATGGATCGTTGTCATCGCCCGGACCCAGTCCAAGCCCTTTCGTCATGTCGGCCTGTGGGTCCATATCGATTGCAAGAACATCGTGATCTCGTGAGGCCAGTGCCGCGGCACTGTTGATTGTCGCCGTTGTCTTTCCCGTTCCGCCTTTCTGATTACCCACGGCGATCGTAGGAATGCCAGTCGATGGTGTGACGCCCCATCCAAGAGGAGACTCGGTCATGGTTCGATCATTGATTCAATGACTCATAAATCTTCGTCAGACATCTAATGCCGCTCTTGAATTGCTAAAGTGCCGTATCCCGGGGTATATGCCTCTAATAGCCGATTATGGTGTTATATTTGCTGTAAATCAGTGAATCTATGATTCATTGACTCAAAGCATTCTGGAATCATTACTTTGCCGGTTCCTCGGGGAATGGAACTGATTACTGGCAGTTACTGAATCAGTGATTCAGCACTTCTCACAATAAAAGATTCATTGAATCATTATCTCTTGGATTCAATGATTCATTGATTCAGTGCTTCAAGTATTCGTTAACTCGGCGATTCTCTATGATTCATTGAATACGGGAATCAATTACTCAATAACTCTTTGATTCACTGATTCCATGATTAATAGGTTCTGTGACTCACTGATCTATGCTACCTCGAACTCGAACCAGTAGATCCTGGCGAAACTGACGCGGTTGAGGTCGAGAGCGAGTTTGGGGCGGAGTGGTTCTGGTCGACTTCCGGGACACCAACGTCCTCCTTGCCAGTGCCGCCGATAAATCACTAGGGATAGAGACAGTCAGCAAGATCTTCATCGGGACGAAGGAAGGACACAATCTCTGCAGTGATATCGAACCGCGTCGGGAATGCGTCCGCCGCTGAAATCTGCTCATCAATTTCATCGATGTCCATTACTGGTTTTGATCGCTCGGTTTCGAATCCCATCCACCCGTACTGTAACAGCAAGAAAATCGCGTTATCTGCATCTACACCACCCCTTATGAGTTTCTTTGCTGGACAGTTTCCGGTCTCACCGATAATATTGAAGCCATTTTCGAAATACGCGATGTCGGCACGGCTGTTCGAGTCCTGCCGTTCGAAACACGTGTACATTACGTCCCGGTTGATAACTCGCTACTCCTTCTGCTCCCACTCATCAAGCGGACGAGCAACATCGTGCCCGAGCTCGTAGAGAAAATCCGCAAGTACAACCTTCAACCGTATGTGATTGAAACTCTCGTTTGAACTCTGGTCGTGGATCTGGATCCCGTGTTTCTGGGCCGTTGTTTCGTACTGAATCGCGTACGCCTCCAAATCACCAGACTCGAGGACTGCCGAGATATCGATGGTCTCCCGTTTGCTCCCCCGGTTGTGGGACGTGAAGGCGTTACTCGCTCGTTCCGGACTTAATCGGGCAAACGAGACGTTCTCAGCTGTCATCGTCCTCGGTCGCGGTTTGTTCGTCGATTTTCTCGAACGCGTCACTCGCGACTTCCGCCTGCTCGCTAGCCTTAATGTGACTGTACATTTTTGATGTAGTGGACGGATCTTCGTGGCGGAGCGCACGTTGAGCCGCCGAAGCACCCTCTGCCCGATAGAGGGCCTCGCCAGCACCGCGGCGCGCTCCGTGTGGTTTCAAGTACTCGTGCTCACCCTCGACAGAGATTTCACCCTCTTTGCAGAGTCGGCGGAAGATATTCCGAACGGTCTCAGTAGTGATCGATGGCGGGGGAATCTCATACCGACGTAGAACTGCGTCTGGACCGTCTGCCTCGAGTTCGGCCTCCAAGCTATCTACGCGATTACCAAGCTCCGTACGCGCACAGTCGTATAACGACGGCGCGTGCTGCGTCGGAAACACAGGCCACTCCTCCGTCGGTGGGTTGAGAGCCTTGCGATACTGCTCTATGGCCGAGCGGGCCTGACTTGGTAACTGTACCTCCTCACCGGCTGTCTGACTCTTTCCCAGCACTCGAACCACACCGGCTTCGGGATCCACGTCCGCCCATGTGACACCTGTCCGGCGCGAATCATTAGGATCACGGAGAAGTTCAGCGCTCCGCGCGCCAGAGTACGCGAACAGGTAGACGAGCGCTCGGTCCCGCGCTTCCTCTATAGCGTTGCTCCCTTGCTCCGTAATCGCGTTGTGCGCACGCTTATCCACGTACTGAACGAAGGCCGTTCGCTCCTGCGGACTCCAGAACTGCTGGCGATTACCGTTCGCGCCGAGCGACGCATCGGGCAATTCCTCCAAAGCCGGCTTGTGCTCGGCGGGATTCTCTTCGCGGTATCCCCACTTTACGCAGTAAGTAAAGAACGCGCGGACAAGAGCGTAATATTGCTGGGCAGTCCGTCCTGTGATACCTGCCTCATTGTCCTGATCCGCGACGCGTGTGTCGGTCCGACGGTGGAGGTATTCGGCGTACTGCATCATTGTGTGTCGCGAGACGTCGCTTACGGTCTCGACGGAGTCGGGCGTCCAGTTGATGAACGCCGTGAGGACACGGTCGGCTTCGCGGGCATAGTTCCCGCCGCCACCGGGCTTGGCTTTCTTCTGTACCCACTCCTTAACGGCTTTTTCCAGGGATTTGTGGGCCTCAGTATCGGTTGGCTGGCGTTCGGGCATTGGTGTGGCTGACCCGAGGGCGGCGACCCACTAAAATCCACTTGTGCTTATTCGAGTAAGCACAAGTGCAGAGTGCGGGAATGATAAAACTACGATATCGGTGTTCTTAGACCTTCTACGCTTAGAATATAACCCTATACACGAGTGATAAATTATATATTGCTATATGGAAAACCCGTCTCGACTGGCCGGGGGAATCGCAGTTTGATTTCCTACAAATCACACGTTGATGACCTTCTGAATTCAATCAGATCGAGTGCTCTTTACCCCAATCATTTCATCGCTGCCCCGACTCACCACGGGTATGAATTGGCAGAAGTTCCAGTCGAAATACCCACAGACCACGAATCTGCTCCCCTCGAATTTCCTATCTCAAGCAGACGACGAACATAAGCCAAAGAAAGCGATCCAGGGCAACTGGAAGTCGTACCTCGATAGGGTAGAGAAACTCGTCAAGCAATCGCCTGCAACAAAGATCGCTCACGACTCGTATCAAAATGAACTGCACAGAAAGGTCGCGTTCACCTCTTTTCTCTCTGAACTCACGGCGTATGTCGTGTTAGAAAACACGTTTAACCCCTCTCCCACAGATGTGGCTGGCGGCGATGGGCTTCCCGATCTCGAGTGTCTCGGCTATGGGCGTAATGGATTCGATGTCGAAGTAACCCGTCTGTCCAGCTGGGACAAGCAGGACGACGTGGTAGAGGAAATCACGAGCAAGTTCGATGGCGCCCCCTACACTCCGAGTATAACATGGTTGAACAACTTCCACGTGATGCCTTACACCTACAAGATGATCGCCGCCAACGAACGCTTTGTCCAGGATATTCTGAACAAACTCCAGCAGGTAGACCCCAATAATCCGCCGCAAAAGGTGGAGAACTACGGAATTGAAATCACATTCGAGAAAACGGGCCCGACAGATGGTATGGTCTCGTCATCCACAGTTCGGACTTTTCAAACAGATCAGGTGGGGAAAGTGAAAGACATGTTAAGACAGAAGGCGGAGAAGCAGCGCAATTACCGCCCCCTCGTGATCTATGTTGAAAGCGAACTCACTTTCCTAGATCTTTTTGATTTGAAGAAAATCGTGCAGGGAACCACGACAAGTGCGCCTCGGGCAGTGGAACCATCATCGGATGTGAGCCGGTATGCAAGCGTGTAGGAGGAGTATGTGTTGAGCGAGGGATTCTTGCCCACCAGTCAAAGTGGACGAATCTCCTATCTACGAGAGGGGAATGAGGGAATCTTTGCTGACAGTGATTTCTCGCAGGTTGCTGGAAACCTATTCGTGGATAGAACCGAGACCTGTTACTATCTTCCTAATTTTCACACCGACAATATCGAATTCAGACAGCTGTATGAGACCTTCAACAACGACGTACAGAAGACCGATCTCCAGCGGTTAATCTAGGAGCCCAATATCGACGACGGCTTAGACTGGGCACGGACTGACCGAGTGCCCATCTGTGTCGTCGCGACGGGTAACGGAAGTATCGAGCAATTCCTGGCGGCCCATGAGGTCGCCAACGACCACAATCTGTGGTTCCATGTTGACGCAGCCTATGGCGGGACACTCGTCTTTTCAGATACCGAATGACATTGACTCGATGGAATCAAGGCTAACTACTATTTACTTGGCAAATTATGGGTAAGTAATGCAACGGAAAGCACACAGTGCGATGGTGGCAGGGGTGAGTTCTACCCTTGTTGCGGCGTGGATTCGCAGTCGCACTCGCGAAGCCTACGATCCAGCGTTAACACCACCCACACTCCAGGACCGTCTGCACCAGCGTGCTCCTATGGTTGCTGCCGGTCTGGGATTCACTGGTCTAAGTACTACTGTGGCAGGATATTTTGATATCGCTGAGCTCTCTCTACTGGGCGATGCAGAAAACGCAGCAGATATCCACCGACAGATGGGGAACCATCATGAACTCCACTCGCTGCCCTATCTGGGTTCAGCACTAAGTGCTTCCCATCTGATCCGTCACAGTTCTAGCCGATTTGGAGAGTGGCTGGCTGAGAAATTGGATTTATCTGAGAATATCACCGCTATTATCGACGCAGCTGATTCACTGGCTAATTGGGTTATAAATGCAGTCGGCTCTGGTGTATTCGGGCACCTACTAGGCGACCTCCCAACCAGTGGGCATGGCGGATCTGCACTTCAGCTGTTTAAACCAATAACTGACCGAAACTTCTGCTTGCACTGGGTGAGTTCAGCATCGCGCACAGTAAACCGGTATCTCACAATCGCTGGAACGGTGTTGGCCGGGGCGGCCTGGTCTTTTAGTGGTCTCCATCTGCTGAGTTGGGAGCCTCCTGAAAGCTCTCTCCAACGGTTTGTCGACCGCATCGGTGAATGTGATAGTATGGGGGAAGCTGTAGATGTCATCTTTGGCGATCTCCAAAGTCTACTTAACCAGGTTTTCGAGCGGTCGCAGACGGCTATCTGGAATTCGCCACTATTTACAGAATCACCGGCTGCAATCGAGTCTGAACCAGAATCTCGATGGTACCGAATGAGATTTGATACGGAGCGTATCTTCGATATATCATCTCTGGATATAGAAACACTGCGCGAAGAAGAACTCCTTCCACCGGACGTTGTCACTCACATAGAGGGGAAATCGCTCTATTCGCCGGAATATTTCGGTGTCTACACTGATGAAAAATCAATCAACTTCTCAGAAGACTCGAATAATTCGACACCACTTGCCCACGATAGAGACGAAGACGGCACATCACTTCTCCGTGACGAAGGGAGTGATAGCACTCCGCTAATGCAGAACGAAGACGAGGATGATTCTCGATCGATCTTTTTTGAGTCTACACCGACAGAAACGGATTCACAGTAACAAAGCGGATTCTGCTTGCTGAATTCCCAGTCAAATTATAATCGAAAGTAGTCGTCGACATTCTTCACGACTTTCCGGAATGCAGTAATACTCTGTGTACCTGATGCCTCTGAGCGTTCTAATCGGCCATTCTCGAGATCGGCAAGGACTGGTAAGAACATCCCGTCCCGGTCATTCTGTTCGATGGAACCAGCAGCACGCTCGACAGCCACGACCATCGGTCGGTTAACCGTCGGTGGAACCATCAGAAGATACCACCATCGACGGTCAAGGGGGCCGTTTTCATCGGAAAGCCAAGAAAAGACGTTCACTGCGGTATTAATCGTCTCTTTTACTGTCTCTACTGAGGCCTCGTCTAACTCCACCAGTAGTACCCACTCCTCACGAGTTCGAACTCGTCCATCGGTTTCTCTGTAATAGAGGGGGTAGTCAGAAGGGCCCCCGTCCTCTTGTTCAAGAAAATCATAGGCATGGAGTTGTTCTCGCACCGTTGAAAGATATTCCGTGGAGTCCATTTACCCAACTTTCAGACTGACCTATACAATAAGATGACGGAAATCGGTATCAGTTCATATCTGGTGCGGGAGATTCTACTAACGGGTATTGAATACGAACCTCTTGCGAAGCTCGTAATCTCTTCATGGTCGTGAAACCTTTGCTCTCTGTCGTCTGCGATTAGATGCGCTCACCTCTTCTCAATCTCGAAGGCTCGGTCAAGAAGATCTGCGAGGTCACGTAGATTTTCAGCAGCATAGGATTCAACTCGCATCGCCACACGTTCCGTTTCCTTCTGCTTCTTCCACAGAGTCACCACAACATCGGAGTCTCCATCTGGGTCCGGCAGCGCAGCTGTCATCCATGCCGTCACGGTTGGCGACCCCTTTAACCATCTCTTACTGAGTTCATGCCATTCTGGATCACACTCTTCCGGTGACGGCCGGTCCTCCCCGAACGCTTTTCGCTCCAAATCATCGGCGAAGGATCTGAGTTTCACAACGTCATCCGGAACAACCTGTACGGAAAGCGACTCGCTCTCGCCCCAGCTCTTTGCCTTTCCAAGTGAGAACGTTAGATGCCCGTCTGGCGTTCTTGAAATTCGAGCGCTTCCTCGTCTCTTGATGGTTTTCTCCGCGATAGTAACCCACTCTCCCGATTTGTCGAACGACATCCAGTAGTCTGCAGGAATCGGGATTTCAATCTCTACAGTTGGGTTCTTCTCCTGCCAGAGCCACCGCGTCACGTCCGGATACCCTTCCGTCCCGTATCGGTCTGGGAGGGCATACGGCCACACCGAGAGAACACTGGAGAGGTCAACATCGTGAGTCGTAAAGTCGTCTTCCTCGATCCAGGCAACGCTGTACTCCCGATCAAGATAGTGCTCTACGACTGCTTCTTTGTCTTTTCCCTTATTCCGGTACTGGGCTTCAACAGCAATCCCCTTGCCGTATGGATCACATGGCTCGGGGAATTCTAATAACACGTCAGGAATGCGTCCGTCAAGGTTGGATTCGAGTTCAATAGTTGCCTCTGGGTAGTCGTTCTCCAGGCGCGCGTATGCGATGGCTTTCATTTTGTGATGCATTTCGGATTCCCCGGGACAGTCACCATCACCCCTACCGGCTCCGCTGCCACCTCCTTTCCCGCCGCCCTTGTGAGTGAAGTGCCGAGATACGAAAGCACTCCCGCGGTTGTGGGACTGGACTACTGACATTCCTTCCCCGCAGGTTGGACACTGAACTGTCGATCCGTCCGGGACCTGTGGGGGGAGTAGCTCGTCACCGTCGGACAGTCCAAGATATGGCATATTTATTAAATTATTATTTCCTCAACCTATTTCAATTGCGAATCTGCCTCTACCGGTGCTCGCGATCCACATTCAATCGCTGTAAGGTCTCTCGTGCTATCGAGTAGTCGGTGTACCTCGCCACCGCTCTCCCAGACTGTACCTCTGGCCTCACGCAGAATATACCAGGTATCGACTTGCCACTCGATCTCGAGCCCATGTTTTTGCCAGACTTTGAGCTCGAACTCCTTGCCGTTGAGATCGGCGACCAGATACCGGCCATCACGAACGCATCTGGCGGAACTGGGACCGTGGGGAGCGGACAATTCGTGTACTCCGTCGAGCCCTGAGTAATGCCCCCGACGACGTCGTCCAACAAGGAGAATTCCACACCGCGAAAGACCTCTACCTAGCAGTTGAGGAGTATGAGTCCGACGCCGATTGGGAATCCTCGGCGACGGATTGGATCTCGAGTCCGAGCAGCCTCGCGAAGACTCTGGCCGACCACGAGTCACATTCGGCCGTCACGATAGACCGCGACGGGCGCGTCAACACTTACTGGATCGGACGAGGCGGCTACGGCGCGGAACAGATCACAGTGAGAGAGATCGAGGATCTTTTCGAGCTCCCCTGTATGGCGAATATGGAGGAGCGACTCCACGAAAAGAAGCCCGTCCGGAAGGACCTCTACAACTTCGCGCGGATGGTGATGTGGCTCCCGAAGTATCAGGACCGTAGCCTCAACGAGATCGTCGCGGAGCTCAAGGACGTCTTCTCCCGGTGGCCGTGGTACGATGAACAGGAAACGGAGTACCAGGTCCGCTACGAATTCTCGAACACGATTGGCGGGAACACGCCGTTGCCGATGAACTGCGATAACGACGATCTGCAACGCTACTGTATCGGCCAGGACCAGTGCCCCTACTCGATCTGGGGGAGTCTCCCCTTCCCTGATGAGATGTACGAGCAAGTTGACGAGAGAGCCGCTGGCCCCGCTGGGCAATTCTGAATTGCAAATAAGTCGAGCGTGTCATAGAATCAATCACAGGGTCTTGAGCTTCGTCCGTCCGGGATTGTG